>CAKUQA010000306.1 GCA_934675225.1 uncultured Candidatus Melainabacteria bacterium
ATATTGGAAATACAAGCATTACCCTTGGGCTTTTTGATAATGACGCCCTTGTTGAAGAATACAGATTAGCATCTGACAAAGATTTGTCGCTAGAAGAATATGAAGTACTTTTAAAATCTTTATTCAAAGAATACAAAGTTGACGGATGTATTATATCTTCTGTAGTGGAAGAATTGACTAAAAAATTTAAATCTGCTGTAGATAATGTTTTCAAGCTCAGCGCACTTATACTTACAACTAAAATAAATACAGGAGTAAAAATCTGTCTTGATAATCCAAAAGAAGCAGGAGCCGATAGAATTGCAAATGCCGCTGGAGCTTATGTTTTATACAATCATCCTGTAATTGTTATTGATTTTGGTACCGCAACAACTTTTGATATAGTTAATGGAAAAGGAGAATTTATTGGGGGAATTATTGCCCCTGGAGTAAGTTTACAACTCAAAGCATTAAACAAATTTACATCCAAGTTACCAAGAATTGAAGTTTCTCCCTCTAATAACGCAATCGGACATAACACAAATGATGCAATACTATCTGGAGTCCTAAGAGGTTCTGCTGCTATGATTGACGGTCTTATTGAACAATGCGAAAAAGAATTAGTGCAAAAAGCTGTTATTATAGCAACTGGAGGCTATTCAGGTTTAATAGCAAATTATTTAAAAAGACAATTTGATTTTATAAATCCAACATTAACACTTGAAGGTTTAAGATATCTTTATCAAATAAACAAACTAGATGTTGTAAGTAAATTGTAAAAAATTACCCATCAAATTTTCATTCCAAACCTGAACATCATTAGGAACAGATAAAACTACCGGTGCAAAATTCCAAATATACTTAATATTAGAATTCACTAAAAAATCAGCAGTGCTTTGCGCAAACTGACTTGGAACAGTCAGAATTGCAATATCTGCTTCATCATTTTTTGCAATAGCAGGAAGTTTGGATATATCCTCAATTTTCATACCATTAACAACTTTCCCGATTTTTTTAGGATCGTTGTCAAAAAGAGAAAGAATATTTAAGCCATAATCAGAGAAATTTCCATAATTCGCAATAGCAGTACCAAGATTTCCGGCTCCAATAATAAAAGCTTTTTTAGTTTTTTTAAAACCCAAAGTTTTTTCAATCGCAAGCTTAAGTTCTTTAACTCCATAACCAACACGACTTTTACCGGAATTATCAAGGTAATTTATATCTTTTCGAACTTGTGAATCATCTGTATTAAGAAGTTGAGCTATTTGCTTACTTGAAATAACATTTTCTTTATTATTTATAAAATCTGATAAAATACAATGGTAAAGTGTCAATCTGTTAATAACTTTATCGGGAATTTTCTTATCCATAAATCTATTATATCATGAAATAGAATTTGAGAAATTTAAACTTAGTTCTGTTATACAATTATCACCATGGATAATCCTTAGTAATTTCCCAGTTATCTTTAATTATCAAAGCGGCACAAAAAGTCCCACTAGAGTTTTTTGAGCACCCATACTCATCAGTTAATATCTTTTCTCTTGTTTGACTTTGCCCGTCTGCATTCAATCTCCCTGTTGGTTTATACATATCATTAGTAGTTTCAAGGGCTATCGAAAAATTAAAAACATCTTTACCTCTTTTATTTGGTCGCTTATATCCATTTATATCTATAGTTACATGAATTAATTTGGGAAATATGGTACTAACTCCCGTACTAGTAGATACTAATACAATTGCACCATCATTCAATATAAATCTTGTATATTTCGAATAATCTGACAAAGTTAAACTATTCAATAAGGAACTTTTATAATCACATTCTCCAGAAGTGCTTGTTCCACATTTTTTTATTACCTGTAAATATGGAAGTAAATATGTATCCGCGAAATCAGAAGCCGCTTGAATATCATTATCTTCTCCAAGCTCCCACTCCTCAGGATCACCGTGTTCTGCTCTTGCAGACTGTAATGCATTTGATATAGCAGTATATTCTCTTTTTAACTGAGTAACAACTTGTTTTTTTTGATAATTAGCAATCAAACTCGGCAAAGTTAACGCTGCCACAACACCAATTATTCCAAGGGTGATTAATACCTCTGCCAATGTAAAAGCGACACTTTTTCCCTCGCCCCTTGTGGGAGAGAATTCAATAAGTTCAGTCATTCTGAGCAGAGCGAAGAATCTACCTAAAACTCCACCATTAAAAGACGAGCTTTTTAATCCTTCAAACAGTTCAAAACCATGATTATGAGAGGTTATGCGGCGATTGCCCCCCCCCCGATGAGCGTGCCA
>CAKUQA010000307.1 GCA_934675225.1 uncultured Candidatus Melainabacteria bacterium
TTATAAAATTAGACGATGGAAAGGCTTTTCTTATGATTGCTATGCATCATATAATTTCAGATGGTACATCTTTGTCTATATTAGCTCAAGAGCTATCTAAATTTTATAATGATGAAACAATTGATAAATTGAGTATAGACTATAAAGATTATTCTGTTTGGGAAAATAATGCAATTAGTTCCGGAGAACTAAAAGATGCTGAAGATTATTGGTTGAGTCAATTTAATGAAGATATTCCTGTTCTTAATATGCCAATTACAGGAGATCGACCACTTGTACAATCTTTCGATGGGAATAAAATAAATTATATATTGGATAAAGAAATAACAGAGAAGTTATTTAGTATTTCGCAAAACTTGGGAGTTACTCCTTATATGCTTCTTCTGTCTGTTTATTATATTCTTCTTTACAAATATACAGCACAAGAAGATATAGTTGTTGGAACTCCTATAATAAATAGAAATTCTGCTGAACTTTATAATATAATTGGAATGTTTGTTAATTCATTACCATTAAAAACAAATATAGATAGTAACTTAAGCTTTATTGATTTTTTAAAACAAATTAAATCTATTTGTTTAAATGCATATAAATATCAAAATTACCCTTTTGATAAATTAGTAGCAAGTCTAAACTTAACTCGTGATACTAGTAGGAACCCATTATTCGATACTATGTTTATATATCAAAATAATGGATATTCTCCTGTAGAGTTTAATGATATAAAAACAAAATACTATGTACCAAATTCAAATATTTCTAAATTTGATTTATCATTAGAAGTAATACCAGAAAATGATATATTAAATCTATCTTTTGAATATGCTACAAAATTATTTGAAAAATCTTTTATAGAAAACCTTGCAAATCATTATTCAAACATATTACATGTAGTACTAGATAATTTAGATATAAAATTATCTTCTATTGATATGCTTTCTGAAAAAGAAAGAAATACAATTTTATATGACTTTAATAATACAAAAATGGATTATCCAAAGGACAAGACAATTGTAGAGTTATTTGAGGAACAGGTAGAGAAAACTCCAAATAATATTGCTGTTGTTTTTGAAGATAAGAAACTCACTTATAAAGAATTAAACGAAAAATCAAATAGTTTGGCTCATTATTTAGTTGAATTAGGAATTAAAAAGGGAACTATTGTACCAGTTCTTCTAGATAGATCTATTGATTTAATTATATCTATGTTATCTATAATAAAAACTGGTGCTTCATATCTTCCTTTATCAACAGAATACCCAATTGAAAGATTAAACTATATCCTTAAAGATTGCAAAGCTAAATTTATTATTACTAAATCGGAAAATAGTTTATTAAACGATAACTTAATTAATATCAGTATTAGTGATTTTAAATTTACAAGTTTTCCTAGTAATAATTTAAACTGTAATATTAAACCAAATACTATTTTATATGTTATTTATACTTCTGGTTCAACTGGAAATCCAAAAGGTGTAGGAGTAATGCATCAAAACTTAAATAATTTTATCCATTCATTTAACAGTATTTTCAAAACAATATCTTACGATGATAAAATTTTAGCTTCAACCAATATTTGTTTTGATGTAAGCATATTTGAATTTTACATTAGCTTAACTAATGGCTGTTCATTATACTTATATGATGAAAATTCTATAACAGACATTTTTAAATATTGTGATGCAATAATAAAAAATAACATTACAATGTTATACATACCACCTAATATTTTAGATGAAGTTTATACTATTTTAGAAAAGCATAATTACAGACTTCTAGACAAGTTATTAATTGGTGTTGAACCTATTAAGACAGAAACTATAGAAAAATATTATAAATTAAATTCTAATATAAAAATAATTAATGGTTATGGTCCAACCGAAACAACTATCTGTGCTACCTCTTTTGATTTAAGCAAATCTTCTTGTACCAATTATAAAATCGTACCAATCGGAAAACCATTACCAAATTTGAATTTGTATATACTAGATAGATTCCAGAATATTGTTCCTATTGGTGTTTTAGGTGAGTTGTATATTTCTGGAGATAATGTTTCAAAAGGATATTTATTTAACAAAGATTTAACCAATAATGCTTTTGTAAACATTCCTAAAATTACTTCTAAAACATTATATAAGACTGGAGATATTGTAAAATGGGATAAAGATGGTAATATTAGCTTTATTGGTAGAAATGATTCACAGGTTAAAGTAAATGGTCATAGAATCGAACTTGGCGAAATAGAAAAAACTGTTTACTCATATCCTAATAT
>CAKUQA010000308.1 GCA_934675225.1 uncultured Candidatus Melainabacteria bacterium
GTATGGACAACGATATGTACAGACGTGGACAACTTACAAACCACATGGTGTTTGGAGAAGCTCATGCGGTACTTGCCGGAGATGCCTTACTGACTTTTGCGCCTCAAACAATTTTAAAAAATTCAAAAAATCTTGGAGCTGAAAAATTAATAAAAATTATGGAAGAATATTTTCAAGCAGCAGGAGCTTATGGTGTAATTGCCGGTCAAGTTGTGGATATTGAAAGTGAAAAATTGATGCAGGCTTTTGAATACGATAAAGAGGATGAGCAATTACCAGAAATTCTTGATTACATCCACACTCATAAGACAGCAGATTTATTCAAATTAGCCTTAAGAACAGGGGCAATAATTGCAGATGCAACAGAAAAACAAATTGAAGATATAACAGAATTTGGGCAAGTTTTGGGAGTTGCATTCCAAATTGCGGACGACATTTTAGACGAAACTTCCACTTTCGAAGAAATGGGCAAAACAATGGGCAAGGATAAAGAAGAAGGCAAGCTAACTTACACTTCTCTTTATGGTTTAGAAAAAGCAAAAAAAGATTTAAACAAATTAATTGATAAATGTTATGACATTTTGAACAGAAACAATTTAAAATCAGAAGTTTTTGAACAGATATTAGAAAAAATTAGGGTTGCCGGAAAATAGGTTCGGATAAAATAAAAACGGTTCGTTTAAGTGAAAAGTGAGAAGTAAAAAGACCTTATCGGTAAAACGATTACCATCTCTTTCTGTGAAACTATTATGTTACACTTATTCTAAGTAAAGCGCAAAATCTCTTTAAAACTTCCCCATAAAAAGACGAGCTTTTTCGTAATTACTTATTAATTATCACATATTTTTTAGAAATTTTCAAGGGTTCATTTTACAAAACCTATGCTTGTGCTATAATAGACCTATACATAAAAAAGAGAGTAGGATTTTAATGACAACAAGTATTTTAAATACTGGATACGAAGCACTTTCAGCCGGAATTTTGGCTGCGTTTTTTGCACAAGTAATTAAATTTTTTATTTTTACAATTAAAACAAGAAAAGTTAATTTCAAAATTTTTACAACTACAGGCGGAATGCCAAGTTCTCACTCCGCAGGAGTAATGGGGCTTGCAACATCTGTTGGGCTTATTGAAGGATTTGACTCAGTATTTTTTGCAATATCAGTAGGATTTGCACTAATTACAATGTATGATGCAGCAGGTGTTAGACGTGCAGCAGGAAAGACTGCAGCGTGCCTAAACAGAATGATGGATGACTTTTATAAACACGATGTACAAGCAATTGGCGGAAAATTAAAAGAACTTTTGGGACACACTCCTTTTGAAGTTATTATGGGAGCTATATTTGGTATAGCATTTTCATACTGCTATCATACATATATTCTTATGTAATAACATTAAATATTTGTAAATATATTGCCTTTTTTTATTCTTTGTGTAATAATTTCAACATAAGGGCTTATAGTGTGAATCTATATCCGAAAGTTTATACCCTTAAGGAAAAGAAAGAGATACTCGTTAATGAGTGTTAAACAGCAGGAATTTAACTACAAATTTATAAAAGAACATGCAAGTGCCGGAAGTTGGCGCCGAGGTTATGAATACCATCTTAAAGATATGGTGTTTGATTCGTATCCTGAAAAGAACTTTTACATGGCAAAAGTAAAAGGAAATTTTCAGGATCATTATAATACTGACCTTATTTTTAAGAAAAACAAAGTTGAAGCCAGATGCAATTGTCCGCTTAAAGAAGAATGGTGTAAACATGCAGTGGCTGTTGCGCTTAAAGCAATTGATGAACATGCTTATGAAGATTGGCTAGAAACTAAATACGGAATGGAATTTGAATATCCTGACGAAAATACAGCATTAACAGAAGAACCTCAAGGCAGCTACTTGTTCCATTTCAATTCTAAAAGAAAAGCAAACTTTTTCTCTGTTCTTGTTCGTTCTAGAGAGACAGGTAAAGTTGTTCGCCAAATTGAACCTATTTTAAGAGCACTAATAGAAGCTCAAAAACAAAATCCGGATTTTGAATTAAATAATTCTCAAAAAGTAGAAGTTGCAATATTTCAGCAGTTATTAACAATTTCAAGACAGGATAAAAAAGCCGGTTGGTATGACATTCCAATTACTAAATTTGGACCGATGTTTACCCTTCTTTCTAAAGCTGATGAAGTTTTGGACGAAAAAACAAAAGAAAGATTAAAGTTTACCGATAAAGAATGGAAACTTGTTCTTACTGTAAATACCGGAGCTCAAG
>CAKUQA010000309.1 GCA_934675225.1 uncultured Candidatus Melainabacteria bacterium
ATATAGGGATATGTGCTGAATATCTAATGCTATAGCTTTTTGTAAGTCATTTTCAAAATTTTCAATTTGTTGCTCCGGCAAACCATAAATAAAGTCGAGACTAATATTGTCAAAACCTGCTTTTTGAGCTAGTTTTACAGCATTAATAACATCATTAGAAGAATGCCGTCTGCCTATTAGTTTTAGAATTTTGTCATCAAAAGTTTGGCAACCAAAACTTAAACGATTAATTCCAAGTTTTTTTAGTTCTGATAAATATTTAAAATTAATATTTTCAGGATTTAGTTCAGTAGTAATTTCAGTTTTTACGGAAAAATTAAATAGTTTTAAAATGTTGGAAAAATCTTTAATGCTTAATAAAGACGGAGTTCCTCCTCCAAAATATAATGTATTGAGTTGTTCTCCTTGGTATTTAGCTTGAATTTCTTTTAGCAAAGCATTGATGTATTGCTCTTTAAGTTCAATTTTTGGAAATGAAACAAATGAGCAGTATTTGCATTTAGATTTACAAAACGGTATGTGTATGTAAACGTTTTTAGGCATAGATTTATTGTATAATAAACTATTTTTGTTGGGAAGGAGGTTGATAAAGGTATTAAGGAAGGCATTAAGGCAATAGGGCGTTAAGGCAATAAGGTTTTACGGTCATTGTGAGCGAACGCGAAACAATCCAGCTGATTAATTGTTTAAGATTGGCTGGGTAGATACCACTGCATACAAGACTTTAGTGAAAAGTGAGAAGTGAAACGTGAAAAGTGAAAAGACCTTATCTATGGGCAATAAGGCTTTAAGACGTTAGGGCAATAAGGTTTTACTGTCATTGTGAGCGAACGCGAAACAATCCAGCTGATTAATTGTTTAAGATTGGCTGGGTAGATACCACTGCATACAAGACTTTAGTGAAACGTGAGAAGTGAAAAGTGAAAAGACCTTATCTATGGGCAATAAGGCTTTAAGGCGATAGGGCAATAAGATTTTACAGTCATTGTGAGCGAATGCGAAACAATAATGTCGTCATTCTGAGGGCTTTGCCCGAAAGAATCTAGCTGATTAATTTCAATATTGGTGGGGCAGGTGCCACCGCTCTACAAAACTTCGTCATTCTGAGCAAAGCGAAGAATCTTCTAAACATTTCACCAACCATGCGATGTTTCGGTTTCACCTCAACATGACGAATCTTTCCCCTCCCCATTTGTGGGAGGCGGATTGTGAGCTGAGGGCGAACAGACTTGCAGAAGTGCAAGCTGTGCAGACCCGTTAAACGCGAGCAACCAAGCAAGGGTGCCTGAAAGGCAGGTGAGGGGCTCTACAATGCCACAATAGCAAAATAGCAATAACTTGTCAGTGAAATAACTTGCTTTTTGTGAAATATCCATTAAATGATTGATGTGAAGTTAGGGCAATTATTCTATTGTATTTATGGGGAAAGCTCATCATTATACAGACTAAGGGATAAGTATGGTAAACCAAAATATAAATTCAATAGATTATAAGGAATTGTATGCACAATACAATTGGTTTGCGAGCAATTATCCTGCTGTTGTTCAACAGTCAAGCGATGAATTTTTCCTTAATGGTTTACAATTTATTTTGATGGGCATTAGCAAAAATATAAATACTTTGATGGATAAAGAGGCTTATTTTGTTACGAAAGTTCGAATAGATAAGCTTCATGATATGTTTTTCAGAACTTCTGAAAAAGCAGTTGGAATTATTCTTGATAGAGCTTTAGGAAAACCGAATTCCAGATTTAATTTGAATAAATTGACGGACTTGGAGGCTAAAATTATAACATCTTTTAATGATTATATGTTTAATTCTTTATCCCAATTTTTGTCACCGGCACGTCCGGAGTTAAAGCGTTCAAATTTTGATGTTGTACATTTAACCTTTTTAGTAAAAGATACCGATACAAATGAAGTTGCAAAGTTTATTATAACTTTGCCTGATGAACTTTTAAACCCTGATGTTGTTACTTCAAAAAGTGACAAGTTTGATTATGGAGATTTCGCAACGAGTATTATTGATGTTGCAATTAAAATTGGGACTACAAGATTTAAATTAATTGATGTTAAAAATATTGATGTTGATGATATTGTAGTTTTTGATAACAGCAATACCGGCCGTATGGTTTTATTATTTAATGGCTATGAAAAAGAAATTAATTTAAACCCTAATTTGGGGTTGGTTATGCCTGTTGAGAATGATGGAGGAGCGGAAGAAATGGCAGAAAATACAAATCTTTGGGATAGTATTGAAG
>CAKUQA010000310.1 GCA_934675225.1 uncultured Candidatus Melainabacteria bacterium
AAAGGAGTATTTTTTTCAAAAACCATTACATCAAATTCATTTTGTAAAAAATAAGCACAGATGCAACCGGCAGGACCACCCCCAATAATCGCAACTTTAGATATCAACTCTTGTTCCATACAAAAATACCATTTCAGGGTTTTCTAAATCACTATGCAACTGAGCTATAGTCTTATGTAAAACAGGATGTTCAAAATTTGGAATAAGTTCTAATAACGGAACTAATGTAAAAGCTCTTAAATGAAGGAATTTATGCGGAATTATCAAATTGTCATCCTCAATTATATCTTTATTATAAAAAAGAATATCAATATCTATGGTTCTATCTTTATAACCATTAAACTTCTCATCACGCTTACGACCAAGTTGATTTTCTATTCTATGGCACTCCTCCAACAAGTCTTGAGGAGATAGAGTGGTTTTAACTTCTACAACCGCATTTACAAACCAATTTTTTGACTCCATTTCCCAAGGTTCTGACTCATAGAAAGCAGAAGTTCTAATAAGAGAAATTCCATCTGCAGCATTCAATAGACTTGTCGCCTGTTGCACAAACCCTATTCTATCACCGCTATTTGAACCTAAACTTAAATATGCTATAGCCATAACAGTATTTTATGAGTTTTTATAGTTGTTGTCAATAGAGTTATAAAGTCATTGAATTATCTTTTAGAATTGTCATAAGCAAGTAATAACAAGACTTTAAAGAGTTCACACAACAAGTCTACTACAACAGATTTTTATGCTATAATCAAGGCATGATTATATATAGAATTTTATCAACAATATTATTCATACTAATATTACCTGTATATGCAGCTGTTCGAAAAATTGAAGGAAAATCTTTCGGTTGGAAAGAAAAATTCGGAGATTTTGATGCGCCTGAATTAGGAAACAAAGTTATTATGTTCCACGGAGTTTCTGTTGGAGAAGTAATAGCTCTTGAAAATCTGATAAAAAAGACAAAAGCAACTTTTCCGGAATACAAAATTGTAGTAACTACAGGAACAAAAACCGGACAAGAAATAGCTCATAAAAAATATGAAAATATTGCTGATTTTATTACATATTTTCCATTCGATATCACTTTTTGTGTCGAAAAGTTTTTAAGCAAAATAAATCCTAGTGTAGTTCTTATTGCTGAAACTGAATTATGGCCTACATTTGCAGCTTATTGCAAAAAAAAGAATATTCCTCTATTTGTTATTAACGGAAGAATTTCTGACTCAACATTTAAGTCATATAAGTTTGTAAAAGGATTTTTTAAAGAATTATTCAAAAATTACACAGAAATACTTACTCAAAGCGAAGAAGATAAAAATAAATTTATCCAAATCGGAGCACCTGAAAATAAAACTCATGTCATGAAAAATTTAAAATTTGACGTAAAACGAGTTGATGCCAATATTGAAATCGGAAAAGGCAATAATAGAATAATTATTGCAGGCAGCACTCATAAAGGAGAGGACGAAATTGTTCTTTCAGCATTTACAAAATTAAAACAAGAATTTTCTGACATTAAATTATTAATAGCTCCAAGACATCTAACAAGGTTAAATGAAGTAAAAGACTTGGTAGAAAAAACAAATCTAACTTTTGGACAACGTTCCAACAATGATACTTTTGAAAACAATGAAATTATAATCCTTGATACAATGGGAGAACTAAGTAAAATGTATCAAATTTGTGATTTTGCTTTCATTGGAGGAAGCTTTAATAAAACAGGAGGTCATAATCCTCTTGAAGCAATAGTTTATGATAAACCGGTAATTTCCGGCCCATCTATACATAATTTCCGAGATATATATTGGATTTTGGAACGTTCAAAGGCTGGAAAAGTTGTTAAAACCCCTCAAGAACTTACAAAATATATGGAAAAACTTCTTTCTGATAAAGATTTTTATAACCAAGCCTGCAACGATTGTAAAACCGTTTTTGCCTCTCAGCAAGGCGCTATGGAAGTTGTTATTGAGAAATTAGAAAAGACAATAAGACATTAAGACATTTTTTACGGTTATTCTGAGCAAAGCGAAGAATCTTTCCCCTCGCCCCTTCGGGGAGGCGGATTGTGAGCTGAGGGCGAACAGACTTGCAGAAGTGCAAGACTGTGCAGACCCGTTAAACGCGAACAACCAAGCAGGGTAGGGTGAGGTCTTAAATTTACCAACCATGCGATGTTTCGACTCCGCCTCAACATGACAGAACTTTCCCCTCGCCCCGACGGGGAGAGGGCAGGGTGAGGGGTTCATCAGTATTAATA
>CAKUQA010000311.1 GCA_934675225.1 uncultured Candidatus Melainabacteria bacterium
TTCAGGCAAATTTGTATATTCAGGATTATTTAGATATGCGGGAAATTTTTTTTAACATGGCAATACCAAACTTAAATATAAATATAAAACCTAACCAAACTTTAAAAGACTTTAGTTACAAACAAAAATTTGTAAAAGGTCTTGCAAGTCGTTCTATTGCACCAGTTATTTTGCTTGAAGCCTTTGTTGAAGCAGGAAGAACATACCAAGCTTACCAAAGAGGCGGATTTACAGAAGCAAGAGAACGTCTAACAGAAGAAATGACCGGTGCATTGTTCTGGTTTAGCGGTGTACCTGTATTTAACAGCCTTATAGACAAGTTTGTCGGGAAAAAGATATTCAAATTGCCTGAAACAGATTTTGATACAGGAAAAGATTCTGTTAGAAATCCGTTTAAAAACTACATGAAAAAGTTCCAGAAACAACTAAAACTGGATCCTAAAAAAGCAGAAAAAGTTATTGCCGGTTACAAATTCGGCAAAGTAATGACAAGTATATTGCTAGCAAACGCACTTGTTGGATTTGTTTTACCTAAAGCAAATCAAGCTATAACAAAACATATTATGCAAAAACAAAAAGCTGAAAAAGCTAATAACAAGCAACAAAACCAAAATTCAACAAACACTCCGCAATATACAATGGATAAATTCTTGAAACAAGATAATAATGTTTCATTCGGAGCAGTATCTCCTCAAGCTTTAATGTCATTAGCATATAGTTTTGAAAACAATCCAAAATACGGACTTATTTCAACTGATGCCGGAGTTTGGGTTGGTAGAGGAGTTTCAGCAAGAAATAGCCATGAAAGAACAGAAGTTTTATTCAGAGATATTTCTTCCAGCTACTTCTACATGTTCAACATGCCTGTAGTTGCATACTTATTGAACAAAATGCAAACAGGTCAGGGAACAAGACTCGACCCAATCGCAACACAACAGGTTACTGATTTAATGCAAGAAGTTCTGAAAGCAAATAATGGCAAAATGTCATCAGACGACTTTAAAGAAGCGATGCTCGGAAACAGAGACAACACAGCCTTTATGACTCCAAAAGTAAAACAAGCAATACGCGAAGGCAACGGAGTTGTTGAATTGGATAAATTCTCCGAACTACTCCAAGATGTTAAATCTAAATATCCACAAATTGATGTTGAAAAATTCAAAAAAGCCGCTAAAGGAATGTCAGAACTTCAACCAAAACTTGATGGAAAAGCAATTGTTACTGAAAAACAAATTGCAGATATCTTTACTGATGGTGCAGTTAATATTCCTGAATTCTTGAAAAACGTATACAGATGTTCTACATCAGACCAAAACTTGTTCACAGGCAAGATTTCAGATCCTGTATTTGATAACGAATTACACTTTATCCACAAAGAAACATTTATCAAAAAACAAAACGAAATGGAATTGTATATTAAATCTGTTATCAAAAAAGCTAAAAACGGAGAAATTACAAAAGAACTTCTCGAAAAAGCTCGCAAAGAAAACTTCGGGAAAAATGCTTTTAACTGGGGTATTGGTTTTGTAATATCCGCAGCATTCCTATCAACATTTATTCCGAAAATTCAATATTGGATTACAAGAAAAGCAACAGGTTCAAACGCATTCCCTGGAACTGCCGATTATTCTAATGAAAAGAAATAATCTGAAAACTATTTTTCTTTACAAGAATGTTTGCCTGTCCAACTTAAATCTTTGCAGTGCAAATAATCCATAAAATACATTATAATTTTAACATATTCTTAATTTATTTTCAATATAAATTACTTGTAAATATAATTTGAGCATGCAATAATTTAGTTATTGAAAGGCTTGTCATGTCAAATATTTTAGTATATTTACTCGATGGAAAAATTTATATTAATTTAACCAACAGATGTACGAATGACTGTATCTTTTGCCTTAGAAAAGACAAGGATGATGTTGTGGGTCAAACTTTATGGCTAGACAACGAGAATTCTACCGCAGAAGATGTTATTGAACAGTTTGAAATAAAACGAAACGAGCTTCTCACAAACCACAATTCAACACTAACTGAAGTAATTTTTTGCGGATATGGCGAACCGATGCTAAAATTCGATATTTTAAAACAAGTTGCTCAATATATTAAAGAAAAATACCCCAAAACAAAAATTAGAGTAAATACAAACGGACATGCCAATTATGTTTACAAAAAAAATGTAGTTCCTGAATGCAAAGGACTCATTGATGAATTTTCAGTAAGCCTAAACGG
>CAKUQA010000312.1 GCA_934675225.1 uncultured Candidatus Melainabacteria bacterium
AGCAAAACACTGAACGGACGCACAGAATCCGAATTAGCAGAAAAATTGTTGAATGAGTAAATAATTAAATTTTTAAAAACTAAAAAAACAGCCGCAATCAAATTGGCGGCTGTTTTTGTTTGATTTTACTATAAATATTTTTACAATATTTCATGCTGGAAAGCCCAAGCGGAATGATTATGAATACTTTCAAACGCTTCACATTCAACTTCAAATTCATTTATTATCGAATGATTACGCAATTTTACAACAACATCACGCAAAACATCTTCTACAAATTTTGGATTATCCCAAGCCTTTTCTGTAACAAATTTTTCATCCTCTCTTTTTAAAAGAGGGTAAACAGGACAAGATGCACAAGACTCAATCAAATCAATCAAATCCTCAATCCAAACTTGCTCACTTTCATCATAAGATACTTTCACCTTTATAAATGCTCTTTGGTTATGAGCTCCGTTGTCAGAAATTTCTTTTGAACAAGGACAAAGAGTAGTCACAGGCACTTCTACTCCGAGAATAAATTTATAATTTCCATTTTCAATTCTGCCCTCAAAAGAACAATGATAACTCATTGGGGCAACCATTCCTTTTACAGGAGATTTTTTGTCCAAAAAGTAAGTAAATTTGAATTCTAATTCACCGCTTTGTGCATCAAGGTTATGAATAATTTTTTCTAAACAACCTTTTATATCAACACCCAAAAGATTTTTATGTTGCCACTCTGTCAAAACTTCAACAAATCTTGACATGTGAGTTCCCTTATAATCTCTCGGTAAAGAAACATTCACTTTAGCTTTTGCACAAACAACCTGATTTGAACTATTTTTTCTTTGAATAATTAAAGGTAACTCTAGGTGCTTAATTCCTACTTTTTGAATATCTACATTTCTGTTATCTTTTAAATTTTGAATATCTTTCATAAATACCTATTAATATTTCTTAATAAATTGACATTATTTTAGCAAATTTTAAACACTTGCATACTTTATATAAATATAAAGCTCTCTCTTCTTATTTAAACGGATAGGCCTTGAAAAAAATCTTATCAAGGTCTTTTTTTTTGCTTATTTTTTATCTTCTGCAGTTGCTTTATCTAAAAGAGCTCTTATTCTAAGATATCTGTCAAGTTCTATCCTAAATTTTTTCAAATTTTGATAATAGCTGTTTGACATTAAAACTCTGTTATCATATTTCGGGTCTAATATATAAACAGTCGGAAATCCGGCAATTCCAACATCTTCTGCTAAAGCCCTATTTTTTTCATTAGCTTCAACATTCAACATTACAAAATTGTATTTATTCTTATATATTCCGCTTAAAATTTTAAACTTTGGCATAAATTTTAAACAATAACCACACCAATCAACATAAAACACGACAAGCATAGGTTTGTCAGATTGTAATGCTTCATCATAACGAATACCAATATTATATTCAGACGGGTGTTTTGGAGCATTTGCTTTTATTGAAGTAGCGACAGCAACACCTACCAAAGAAGATGCAATCAATGCAACCAAAATCCCTAATGTTATTAATAATTTCTTTTTCATATATCCCTCCATGCCTAATTATATTACAAACAAATTACAATTTCTTTAATTAAAGAGATTAATAAAACTTTACACAAGACTTGAAAAAGTATATACTATAGTATATACTAATTATATATAAAGTTTTATATATTTACCCAAACCATAATGATATCTTGTGTTACTAAAGTAAAAGAAGGAGTTTAAATAGGTATGAGCAAAAATTCACCTATCAAAATGAGAACCACAAAATCTTCAAATCCTGCAAAAAATGAAATTGTAGATGGTTCTCCAGAGGACAACGTTCTAGCAAATTATATCAGAGAAATTGCGGACTACCGTTCACTTACTCAAGCAGAAGAAAAAGTATTGGCACAAAAAGCTAAAGAAGGCGATACCGAAGCTAAAAAACAGTTAATAAAAGCAAATTTAAAATTAGTAATCACAATTGCTAAAAAAGCAATCCACATGTCAAATCTACCAATGACTGATTTAATTCAAGAAGGAAATATCGGACTAATGATTGCAGCAGACAAATTTAACTACAAACTAGGTTACAAATTTGCGACTTATGCAAGCTGGTGGATTAAACAATCAATGTTCAAAGCTATTTCAGAACAATCACATTGTATGAAAATTCCTGTATACATTCAAGAAACTTTGTCAAAATTCTCAAAAGTTAAAGCTGAAATGGAAAGAGC
>CAKUQA010000313.1 GCA_934675225.1 uncultured Candidatus Melainabacteria bacterium
CAGGTACAGGGTTTGGTGCCATAAATAATTTTCTAAAAGCCGGATATAATTTTTTATGCATATTAACAGCTGCTAAAAATTCTCCTGATTTATAATTTCTAATCATAGATTTAACTTCTTTTCCAAAAATATGAGAAGCAACAGAAATAACACCTCTGGCACCAAGTGACAACATAGGTAATGTTAAACTGTCGTCACCTGAATAAATTGAAAAATCATCCGGACAACACAATTTCATTTCTGTAATCATATCCATATCGCCGAAACTTTGTTTAATAGCTACAATATTTGAATATTTTTCTGCAAGAGTTGCTACTGTTTCAGGTAGCATATTTACTCCTGTTCTGCTAGGAATATTATATAGAATAATTGGTAAGTCAACGCTTTCTGCAATAGCTGAAAAATGCTCAATCATTCCCTTTTGGGATGGTTTGTTATAATAAGGAACAACAGAAAGAATTGCATCTACATCTTCTTTTTGAGCCCATTTTGCAGAACGAATAGCTGTTTCTGTTGAATTAGAACCTGCATTCATAATAACTTTTGCTTTGTTAGTTGCGGCTCTTTTTATAGTACTTAGTAGCTCAAATTCTTCTTCATGAGAAAGAGTCGGTCCTTCTCCGGTAGTTCCTGCAACTAATAAAGCATCACTTCCATGACTGATTAAGTGTTTAGTAAGTTCTTCTGCTTTGTTGTAATCAATTTCTCTTTTGGAGTTAAACGGAGTAACCATAGCGGTTATAACTTCACCTGCATCATATCTCAATGCCATATAAAACCTCTTTCCCTTTTTAAGTCTATCCCTATTTAGGTGTAATTATAAAACAAACCGAGCAAAAATGTACATAATATTAAGTTATTTATTGAAATTATAAGATAAATTCGGATATAAATATTAAGAAAGTAAATCTTTATGTGTTCAAATTTTTAATTTATGCTAACATTTATATATATGGACTTGTTGGAAAAGATAAAAAATTTAAGTAAGAAACAGAAAGCTTATGCAGGAGCATTTGTTGCTATTGTAGGTCTTTTGGCTTGGGCATTTATATCTGCTGGAGTTATTACTCATAATTTTAACAGAAGTCAATTACAAACAGATCAGGATAGGCAAGAAGCTCAAATTGACGGCATAATTCTTACAGAAACAAAAAATGAAAAAAAATATTGGGAAATTTATGGTGAAACCGGAAATTACGATAGTAAAAACGGTGTAGCTATACTGAATAATGTTATAGGTAACTTTTATGATGATAAAAATCAAGTTTCAATGAGTTTTGAATCTTCAAGAGGAACTTATAACGAAAAAAAAGAGCAGATTATTTTATATGAAAATACTTTTATTGTTCTAAAAGATTTAACAACGTTGAGGGCTAACAGACTTATTTGGTCCGGAAAAGATATTCCGACAGTAGCAGAAGGAAATGTAAGAATTACTCGTAACGATCAAATTCTTTCTACTGCTAAAAAAGTTGAAATCAGCCCTGACTATGAAACATTTAAAATTATTGGAGATACTGTATCTAAAGTATATAGTGATAAGGAGATTAAGTGAAAAAGCTAATTTTAACAATTGTAATATCTTTATTTGCACTTGGAATTGTGGTTCAAGCTTCTGATTTGGTTATTGAATCTAAAACTCAAAGCTATAATGAACAAGAAAATAAGTTAAAATTTGATGGAAACGTGAAAGTTTCTGTTGATGATTTGAAAGTTGTTGGAGATAGGGCTGACGTTAGTATGGATGCTAATCAAAAGCTTGATACTGCAACTTTTTATGATAAACCTTATGCTTATGAAGTTAAGAAAAATAAAAAACGTGAAGTTAAGGCAAATATTTTAAAAATGTCATTGATTACAAAAGTTGTAAAAGCTCAAGGTGATACACAATCAATAGTATTTGACGGGAAAACTCCAATTGTTGTAATAAATGCCGATGAACAAGAATATGATACAAAAACAGGTATTATGACAGCGACAGGAGCTGTTACTATTAAATATAAAGAGTTAGATACTTTTTCAGACAAAGCTAAAGTAAAAACAGATAAAAACGGTGATTTAAAAGATATTGAACTAATTGGAAATGCAAGAATTAAACAAGAAAATAATGATTCTTATGCAGATAAGTTCCATTATAGTGCAGCGACAAAAGTTTTAACTGCTACAGGAAACACAACATCTAAGACTACAAC
>CAKUQA010000314.1 GCA_934675225.1 uncultured Candidatus Melainabacteria bacterium
CACCTAGTGTTGGAGATTCCCAGTTGTCCTCAACAAATCTAACGTCATGTTCTTTTAGATCAATACCCATAGCTTCTAAACTTTTTAAGTAAAGTTCTTGAGCGTTGTCTGGAGATGGTTTCAAAATAACCTGAAATTGATAATAATGACCTAATCTGTTAGGGTTTTCTCCATATCTTGCATCAGTCGGTCTTCTGCAAGGTTCAATCATAGCTGTGTGCCAAGGTTCAGGTCCCAATGAACGTAAAAAAGTTGCAGGGTTCATTGTAGAAGCACCTTTTTCGATATCATAAGGCTGTTGAATTATACAACCGTAATCCGACCAAAATTTTTGTAAATTAAAAACCAGTTCTTGAAAATTTAATGCCATAACATATTCCAATATATTGTACTAATTACACTTATTTGCACGCATAAAGATTTCCAAATTATTACGTGCTTGTCCATGCTACGACGAACATAGCAATATTGCAAACTTTATGTTAAAAATAGTTAAGGTATGAATAAAAATTTAAGGAGAATTTATGGCAGATAAAATAATAATTTTTTCTGGAAAACAGTACGCCGGTAAAGATACGGCTGCAAAAATTATGCTTGATAAAATGAAAGATTATAGAAGATGCGCTATGGGGGATATTATAAAATTAACCTATGGAGCACAAAAAGGTTTGACGTATGAAGAAATAGAAAAAAATAAGGCTAAATATCGTCCGGATTTGATAGTTTTAGGAAATTGGGGCCGCGCTCAAGATGAAGATTACTGGTTAAAAAAGATTATTGAACAAGAAGGAAACATTATCGTAACGGATGTTAGAGTTCCGCATGAATTTGAAGTTTTTAAAGCTGCCGGAGCGATTGCTATAAGGATAGAAGCAAGTAGAGAAACAAGGGCTAAACGAGGAAAACTCGTTGGAGAAAATGATATTACTGAAATTGGGTTGGATAATGAAAAAAATTGGGATTATGTGATTGATAATAATTCCAGTTACGAGAATTTGAAAGCTCAAGTCGAAAAGATTATGGCGGAAATAGTATAAAAATTTAAACATAACAAAAAGCTCCTATTATAAAAATAGGAGCTTTTATATATTTAAATACTAAATTAGACCATTCCTTCTTTTACTGCTTTTACAGCAGCTTGAACTCTATCATTTACACACATTTTTTGCAAAATAGAACAAACATGAGCTTTTGCGGTATGAACACTTACAATTAATTCTTTTGCGATTTCGGTATTACTTTTACCTGCAACAAGATGTTTTAAAACTTCAAATTCTCTTTCAGTTAACGGAACACAACCGTCTGCATGGGATTTGCTGGGTAAAATTCCAACATTATCTACTTTTGGTAAAGAATTTAGTGTCATTTGAGCGACCATCGGGTCAATCCAACAAACACCAGTTGAAACATCTCTTACGACATCTGCAAGTTTTGCAGGATCAATGTCTTTAAGACAATAAGCACTTGCTCCGGAAGTTAGTGCTGCCAATACTTCTTCACTTCTGTCATGAGAAGTTAGGGCTATAATTTTGGAATCAAAATTCATTTCTTTACATTTAACCATGGCTTCAATTCCATTCATGCCCGGAAGCCCTAAATCCATTAATATAACATCGGGTTTATGTCTTTCAATTAGTTTTAAACCTTCGATAGCATCTTCAGCTTCTGCTACAACATCAATATCTTCGTTTGCATTTAACGCACATCTCAAGCCTACTCGTGTTAGTTTAAAATCTTCTACAATGATTACTCTAATTGGTCTTTTTTCTGCTTCTTCTGCGTTTTGCGTCATTTTTTTTAACCCCGCTTTCATATTATAATTGCTTCATTTTTATAACTACAATTATATTTAAAGTCAATGACTGTAATTAATCCATTACCCAACAGGACAATATTAAGTTTTTTTATAATAATTGTATATTCTTTAATTTCTATTTTGTCATGATATAATACTAATACACATAGTATAGGGGAGTGTAAAAATGTTAGAATTTCTTTTTGGTAAAAAAGACGACAAAGTAGCTATTGATGAAAAGATTAATAAGATATATTCGGATTTAAAAAAAGTTTATTCTCCGGAAAAAATTCCTGCTGAAAGAAAAAAAGAGCTGGAAAATTTAATTAAAACTAACGGATATTTACCATATCCTTATATTAAAGCTTTAGAAG
>CAKUQA010000315.1 GCA_934675225.1 uncultured Candidatus Melainabacteria bacterium
CCCAAAATGTGGTGAGGGTATGATAGTTGAAAGAAAATCAAAACGTGGAACTGTTTTTTATGGGTGCGATAAGTATCCAAATTGTGATTTTACATTATGGAATGAGCCAACAGGAGAAAAATGTCCGGAGTGCGGTTCTTTACTGGTAAAAAAAATATTGAAAAAAGGAACTGTAATTTCTTGTTCAAGTCTTAAATGCGGATATAAAAGAGAGATGGAAGAAGTTCCGGAGAATTCAGAACAATAATATTGCAAATTGAGCTTTATTATTAAAGTGTTTTGTGTGTAATTGTTTAATAAAGAGGGTAAAAAATGAATCCTGAGTTATATGAACGATATTTAGCTAAAAAGGCTAAAAAGTTAGGAATATCAGTAGAAGAATTAAAGGCACAAGGTACTTCTTCGCCGATAAAAGAGGATAGTAATGCTCAAACAGCTTCTTCAATTTCTACTGCACAAACTTCATCAAACTATTCTATGCAGCAGAATATGCAGACAGTTCAGCAAGTATCTCAGTCTATTCAACATGAAGTGGAGCAGAATTATTCGACACAAACAAATTCTTATGGACAAATATCTCAAAGTTATTCTCAACCAAAAGAACCACAATATATACAACAAACTATTCAAGAGCAAATAGAGCAACAGTCGCAAAATCAATATTCTGAACAAGCACATTCAAGCTTAGAGGAAGAACCTAAATATCGCCCATATTCCGGAATGAAACAAGAAACAATTAAAACAGAAGTTCCTTCGTATATATTTGGACCTTCAAAAATGACAGAACCTCCAAAGTGTTCAAATAAGCCGATAATTGGACCTCAAAAACCGGAAGTAAAAGATAATAGAGAAAATAAATTCGGTTTAATCGGTTATCCTTTAGGGCATTCTTTGTCTAAAGTTATTCATGAGGCCGGATTTAAAAGTTTGGGCATAAATGCTACTTATGATATTTTAGAAACTCCACCGGATACTCTTGTAGATAGAGTTAAATTTTTAAAAGGTAGCGGATATAAAGGTTTTAATGTAACTATTCCTTTAAAATTACCAATTTCATTGTTTGTTAATGAAGTTGATAAATATGCTGATTTAGCAAGAGCTGTTAATACGATTTATATTGAATCGGATAAATCTCTAAAAGCCTTTAATACAGATGTAAGCGGTTTTAGACGTGCAATTCCGAAAGACATAGATTTAAGAGGCAAAAAGGTCGCTATATTAGGAACAGGAGGAGCAGGACATGCTGCATGTGTTGCTTTAACTGAATGTAGAGTGAAAGAAATTGCTTTTTTTACAAGAAATATTCCGAACTCAATTGATTTAATGAACTATGTAAGAAGAAAATTTCCTTCAATTGATTTTAATATTTATCAGATAGAAAATATTAGAAGTATGGGTGAATACGATATGCTTGTCAATACAACTCCAATCGGCATGCTAGGGAAAGCTGGTGATATGATGCCGGTTGAAATAAAAGCATTGGAGTCAATGAAGCATGATGCGGTTGTTTATGATGTTATTTATAATCCAAAGAAAACAGTTTTAATAAAAGAAGCAGAAAAATTGCGCTTGAGAACAATAACAGGTTTAGATATGCTGATTTATCAGGCTGTTGCAGCTCAAGAGATTTGGTTTGGACAAACACCGGATTTTAAAGATATGAAAATAGCAGCACTAGAAGCATTATAATAGTTTTGAATTAGTTAACAAAGAACGTTAGTATTTTGTACTTGAAAGTATTTAAGAAGATTCTTTGCTCTGCTAAGAATGACTGTATTAGTCACTCTGAACTGGATTTAGAGTCTATCTTATTGTACGGGTTGGTTAAATGCGGAAGGTAGCATTATTCATATCTTAGTGCATCAATTGGATTTAGTAAAGAAGCTTTATATGCCGGATAATACCCGAAAATAACTCCGATTGCACCGGAAAAACAAAGTGATAACAAAATTGAAAATAGTGATATTGATACTGTCATTATGCCTGACATTTGGACTATTTCAGCTCCTGTAATGCCGACAAGTACCCCAATTAAACCTCCAATTATTGAAAGTAAGAAGGATTCTATTAAAAATTGAATTCTAATATCTGAGGGTTTAGCTCCAATAGCCATTCTAATTCCGATTTCCTTAGTTCTTTCTGTTACAGATACCAACATAATGT
>CAKUQA010000316.1 GCA_934675225.1 uncultured Candidatus Melainabacteria bacterium
CCTATGATAGTCTTCATTCTTGTACCTTCTCCTGTTCTGTATGTTAAATGCGTATTTTGTTTGGAATATTTTTAATAATTGTGTTTAATGTTGCAATTTACTTTGTAGACTGATTTCTTAAGGTCCCTGGTAACTTAAGTTCTTTCATATATCAATTTTTCTATAAATGGTACAAAAAGATACCTTATTCACTATCCATAAGGCTGTATTTTGATCAGCTAATTAATTTAAAGAGTATCAGGAAAGCTGATAAATCCAAGCTTTCTTGTGCAATTTTAATAAAAATATACAGAGAGGTCCCTGTGAACTTAAGGTCGTTTTAATGTCTGCGGGGCCTTAAATCATGTAAGTTTTTTAATATATCTTTTACTTTTCGAATAATATTTCGTATAAAATAGATTCTTTTTCTTTCTAAATATTTACTAAGTAGTTTTTTTTCTTCTTCCCATTCATTAAAACTCTTATAATACTGCTCCCATTCTAAATCTATTCTTCCAATAAATTCTTCTTTTTTCTCTTCGCATAAAAGAAAAATTTGAGGTATGCTTCTTGCATCAGTAACAACCTGTAATCCTAATTTTTGTAATCGTTTACATTTACTAAAAGGCATTGGGAAATCTGAATCATCACATTCCCTTATTATTTTTTCCAATTTAAAAATTACTGTAATAGCACACTTTTTTAAATCATTACATGATATATCTTTCGAAATATATTCTCGATATTTTTTATCAAACTCTGCTGTTTCTTCTGATATAATTTTAATTCTTGCTTCCCAAAAAGATATTAAATCTTTATCTGAAAATACATTTTTTGTCTTAATTTTCTTAAAATAATCATAGCTTTTATTATATTCCCATGACATATATCCTTTATGCCTGCATTTCATTTTATTTTTTTCATGCCAATTATTATCATTTTCACTTAGTGTCCATTTTCCTATATAACTATATATATCTAGTTCTCTATCTAAATCATTTTTATATATCAGTAGGTGCATTATTTCTATAAATTTTTTTTGTTCTTTCCACTTTTTACTAACAATCTTTTCTCTGTTTTCTTGAAGGCATATCTCAACATTCTCTATAATACTTTCTATACTTTTCTTTTCCATTTCAGCTTTCAAAACAACCGTGGCCCGAACAAATTTTCTTTTTTCCCCACAATTTCCTTTTTTTATCGATCCTTTAATATTTAACAAATCAAATTCTTTTGTCTCTATTCTCTGTTCATCTATCTTAATTTTTTCTTTACACTTACGTGTTGGAAATGCTGCCGTTCCTATCAAACTGGTTCGCACAACTGGCGTTTGCTGTTCTTTAGGATGTTTTTTATTATAATTTTCTGCATATATTGAAACCAAATTTTGTAAATCATTAAAATACAAAAATTTATCTTTTACTAACCAATCATCTCTTACTGCCTTACACAAAAAATTTGTAAATACACTTATACCATCTTTTTCTGATCCTGCTGATTCTTCGTTTTTCCTACATGATGAAAATATTACTATTCCTTTTCCACAAAAATCGTCAATATTATTTTTATTTATTGGTGGCATATATTCGGAACCCATATCGCAATGGCAAGCATCTAAAATAATAATTTTCGATTTAGCCTTTGATGCATTTAACATCTTTACAATTTTATCTATATATATAACATCGTCTGTCAATTGTAAAACACTTTTACCATATTTATCTATTCCCCCATGACCCGAATGAAAATATATCAATATATCTTTATTATTTGCCTCTTTGCAAAATTTTTTAAATATTTTATTGTATTCTTTTTTTCGTATTTCCCCATTTCCAGAAAAATTGTTAATCTGATCTACAATAATATTTTCATCAAATGCTTTACAAAATTCTTTTGCATCATTTACACAAAAAGAAAGATTATCCGCTCCTTCGTATTTACTTATCCCACATGCTAATATTTTAATCATAAATTATTCCTATTAATCAACCACAGCCAATATAATAATTTTTACATTGGCTGTTCTTACTATTTCCTAGTCTACTCCCAAAGCATCTCCGCATAAACCCCATCAGCAATTAATCCTCTAAAAGCCTCCTGCACAGTCTCTTTATCTTCCTTATATGTAACTCCAAACCAACGATCCTGTGTCTCCAACACCTT
>CAKUQA010000317.1 GCA_934675225.1 uncultured Candidatus Melainabacteria bacterium
CGTACAAGCTTTAACCTTTTCCATATAAACAGGATTATTATTGTTAGAAACAATTCCAACAAAAAAATCTTGTTTTACTTTGTCAAGCCAAGTTATAGTTTCTTCAGTATAATATCCTCTTTTTGAACCCATTAAAGTACTGTCCAAATCAAATAACAAAGCTTTTATACCTTGATTTTTTAATTCTTCCAAATCTATTTCATAAATATTTTTTAAATCATAATCAGGTTTCAAAAACATTTCTTAATTTCCTTTTATTCCGACAGTTCTAACTAAAGCATATTTAGTATCTTTTGGACTTTGTGAAAATTTAATATAAACATCGGCATTTGTGTTACCCAATTCCAAATCTTCACCATCGCCATCTTTTATCCCCTCAACTTTAGTAACAAATTGTTCTGACGGAGTAATAATCTCTACTTCATCACCTAATAACATTTTGTTTTTTACTTTTACTAAATGATACTCTGACGGAATTGTAATATTTCTTTCTTCAGAACGGAATTCGCACAAGAAATCAGCACCGGCTAACCCTTTAGAAATATCATAACTATAGCTTTCACCATTGTTATCTCCTAGTGCAAAACCTGTTGTATATCCTCTATTTCCAACTTTTTTCAGTTCTAAAAAATACTTTTCCATATCCGCAGAAGGATTTTTCATTACTTCGTCAATAGCTTGTCTGTATGTTTTTGCGACCGCCGAAACATAATACAAACTCTTTGTTCTTCCCTCAACTTTGAAAGAATCAATTCCTGCATCAATCAATTGAGGCAGTTGTTTTACAAGACACAAATCTTTTGGACTCAAAATATGAGAACCTCTACCATCTTGATTAATTTCTAAATACTCATTCGGTCTTGTTTCTTCTACAAGTCTGTAACTCCATCTACAAGGTTGAGAACAGTTTCCATGATTTGCTTTTCTTTCCCCTCTAGAAAAATAATCACTTAACAAACATCTTCCGGAGAAAGACACACATTGTGCACCGTGTATAAAACTTTCCAACTCAATATCTGGTACATGTTTTCTTATTTCGGCAATATCCGCAATCGGTAATTCTCTTGCCAAAATACATCTTGTAGCACCTAAGTCTCTCCAAAACTTAACACTTTCATAATTCAAAGTATTAGTTTGCGTACTAACATGAATTGGCACTTCCGGAATATATTTTCTTATAAGATTAAAAATACCATAATCGCTTATAATAAACGCATCCGGTTTAGCATCTTTAAACCTGTCAATACAAGCTTCTAATTGTTTAATATCGTTGTTGAACGCAAAAATATTAATCGTCACATAAGCTTTTGCACCAAGAGAATGAGCTAAATCAATAGCTTGCTTAAGATTGTCCATCGTAATAAGCTGACCTTTTCTCATAGCACGTAAGCTAAAATCAACAACACCAAGATATACGGCATTCGCGCCATATCTAACTGCATATTCTAATTTTTCCAAATTGCCCGCAGGCATCAAAAGTTCTACATCTCGCATATCTGTATATTATCCTAAAGATTATAAATAATCAACCAATTAGGTGATGACCAAAAACGATTAATGAATATGATAATAATGTAAAGGTTGTACTGAGTTAATTCAGTATCTGCAAAAAGTCTTACAGTTTATAGGAGAAGAAAGATGCAAACAATTGAAAATGCAGCAACTACAATAAAAGAAATTTGGGCATATCAACACCCGGTAATGCATACATGGTTTGTTTTAAGTTCATTATCCCTATGCGCTATGTTCGCTTTATTGTATTTTGTAATATAGATAAAGTAATTAAAAAAGTTTTGTATAGCCGTTTGGTCTCTCAAACGGCTATTGTTATATTTTAAAAATATTGCAATTTATCTCTTTTTTTATTATTATTACTATGGGTAAGCTCCTGTTTACCACCAGCGACACAGACTAGTTAAGGAACTTGAGCGTGAAAGGTGGTGATGATATATGATTTTCTGTATAACAGAAAAAGCGCTATGGCTTATCCTTGCGATAATTATAGCGCTTTCAGTAATCATAAGATAGGGAGTTAAGAAAGGCTTGGAGAATGACGACTTCTTCAAGTCTTTTCCCTATATACTTAATTATAAAATATTTTTTCAAGTTTTC
>CAKUQA010000318.1 GCA_934675225.1 uncultured Candidatus Melainabacteria bacterium
GGGCAGAGTTGTATTTGTACCGGCTTTTCATTCCAGTTCTTTGCCTGATGGCAGATATGCCGGAGAAGCTGCCGGAATAATTTTTGAGATTGAGGGAGTAAAGATATACCATGCAGGAGATACTTGTTTAACAGGGGAGATGAAAACAATAAAAGAATTGTATAGACCTAATATCGCACTTTTGCCTATTGGAGGGAATTATACAATGGACGTAGAACACGCAGCTGTGGCGGCAGATTGGTTGGGTGCTCAGACAGTAATTCCAATGCATTACAATACATTCCCTGAAATTCAAGCAGATTTGCAAAAATTTATGCAATTAATACAAGTAAACAATTCAAATTGTGTAATTCTTGATCCCAATAAAGTGAATGGTTAGTTGTAAAATATAAAGATTACAAAAAAATCGACTACCGTAAAGTAGTCGATTTTTTATTATATGATTGTGTAAAATTATGCTTTATCACTATGATTTCCACCCAACATGTAGCCACCGATTAAACCAACTGCAGCTGCAATACTACCGGCAATTGCTGCCATTTTGCCTTTTCCTTCTTTTTTAAGGGCTCCTTCGATTTTACCAAATGCAGTTTTAATTTCGTCTCTGCCTGTAATTTCTTTTAATTTGTTTGATTTTGCTTCAGTTAATTTATTTTTTGCTTCAGTTGCTGCATCAACAAGTTTTTTCTCTGCAGAATCTGCAACTTCTGCTGCTTTATCAAATTTAGCTTTTTTAGCTTCTGTTAATTTTTTCTTAGCATCTGCTACAGCTTTAGCTTCAGTTTTTACTTCTTCATTGAATTTTTTTGCATTACTTTGAGCTGTTTCTAATTTTGTTTTTGCAGCATTTTTAGCTGCATCATCACCATTTTTAGCTGCTTCTACTTCTGCATGAGCATCTTTTAAGTCTTTTGCGATGTCTCTTGCTTTATATTTTTTGCCTTCAATTTCAACTTCTTTTTTGTTGAAAGCATCTTTTGCATCATCAATAGCTTTTTGTAATTCAGCTTGTTTATCAGGTGTTTGTCCGTTGATTGCTGTAGTTACAGCTCCATTTGCAGTTCTAAGATTTGTTTTTTCTGTTGCACCTGCATTTTTATATTCAGTTGCTGCATCTTCTAATTTTTTAGCAGCTTCTGCATCTTTTTCTGTTATTTCTTTCTTTGTGAAAGTATCTGGTTTTTGAGTAAATAATTCTTCTAAAGTAGGTTTTTTACCACCTAGGAACCAACCACCAGCGGCACCTACTGCTCCAAGTCCTACACCACCTGCAATTGCTGAAGGTAATGCACTGTGTTTTTGTGGTTGTTGCTGAGCATCTACACCATTAATTGCGTTTACTGACATAATTCTACCTTTCTTAAAATTTTACACACACATTTTGTATATATATTAACACTTAAAGAAAATTTTTTTTGCTTTTTTTACACTATTTTATTAAGAATTGTTACAACAAATTATCTTTGTGATTATTGAACAATTTCTTTTTAAGTAGTATTCTAATCTTTAGAAAGAGGGTAAATATGGATATATTGTTTGTTATAGATAGATTAGAATTAAAGTACTTTGAATTTAATAACCTTGTTACTAATTTTTGGATTATTCGAGAGTTGTTAAAAGAAAATAAGAATATTTATATAACAACTATAGATAAATTGAGTTTAATTTCCGGAACAGCTTATGCTCATTGTTATGAAACTTATGTTAAAGATGGAAATATTTTTTATGACAAATCTGTTCAATGTAAAAAAATTAATGATTTTGCATTAGTAATGTTTAGGCCTGACCCTCCTGTTGATATAGATTATATTAATGCAACTTATATATTTGATTTTGTAGATAGAAATAAAACTCTTATATTAAACGATCCGAAAGCTATTAGAGATTTTAATGAAAAATTACATACTTGTAAATTTTTGGATTTGATGCCGGAAAATATTGTAACCGCTTCAAAATCAGATATTATTGAATTTTTAAATAAAAATGAAGAAATTGTTCTAAAACCTTTAAATGCTTGTTTTGGCGCAGGTGTTATGACGTTGAAAAAAGGCGATAAAAATACTGCCGTAATTATAAATACAATGACTAAAAATCAAACACAACTTGTAAT
>CAKUQA010000319.1 GCA_934675225.1 uncultured Candidatus Melainabacteria bacterium
GGAGAAGCTTACGCAAGCATTTATTCCAGTTCCAAGGCCGGTTTAATTGGATTAACCAAAGCGCTTGCACTTGAACTTGCGGAATATAATATTACTGTTAACACTATCAACCCCGGATGGGTAGAAACCGAGCTTGGTATGGCTTCTATTGACGATAGTGAATTTTCAAGAGAAGAAATTGTAGAAACAATACCGCAAAGACGTTTTGTAAAACCTGAAGAAATCGCAAAACTTTGTAAATACTTAATTTCAGAAGATGCAAAAGGCATAACCGGTCAATCCATAAATCTTTGTGCCGGATTAAGTGTTGGAATTTAGCCCGCAGAGTTTCGCCAAAGCAACATAGTTACAGTTTGCGCCATCCGCTCACGCTCCGAACTCTCTCAAGGAACGAAAGTTAAATAGTTATCGTCATTCTGAGCAAAGCAAAGAATCTTAATAATACCTTACCAACTATGTGATGTTTAACATAACAAAAATATTTGCCTTACTCAATATTTTTTAATAAATCATTAATATCTATTTCCAAAACCTTTGAAATATCAAAAACAAGAAAAATTGAAGGAGTCTGCATTCCTCGTTCTAACAAGCTGATAGTACTTTCACTAACATTCACAAATTCAGCTAATTCTGCTTGAGTTATACCTTTGCGGTATCTTTCAGCTTTTAAATTTCGTGCAAAAATCTTGTTTCTTTCATCCTTCATAATCAAAATTATATACGCTTGACAATATTTAATTAAGCGATTAAACTAATACTAACTAGTAGTTAACTACTAGTTAGTATGAAAATAATATTAGGAGCAAGTATGAAAAAAGCATTTACATTAGCAGAAGTATTAATAACTCTCGGAATAATCGGAGTTGTTGCAGCATTAACTATACCCACTTTAATGTCAAATCATAGAGCAAATGTCACAATGCAAAAACTAAAAAAATTCTATTCCTCTATGTATCAAGCTCAATTAATGGCTATTAAAGATTATGGAGAAGTACAAAATTGGGATTTTGTAGAAAACGGTGGTGAATCCAACAACGAAATTGTTCTAAATTGGTTTAACAAATATTTTAGACCATATTTGAATTCTGTTGAAATTATTGATAAAAAAGTTATTAAGGATGAAGAAATCAAGGATGCCGGAATTGCCGTAAAATTAAGCGATGGAAGTATCGCAAGTTTTGACAGCTTTTCTGGTGGTTACATGCATATAAGATTATATACAAACCCCAAAACATTTGCAGATGGAACAGCTACTGAAGGGAAAGACAGATTTTTGTTCGGCTTTGGACAAAACATAGGAGCCTTTGAGGTTTATGGACAAAGAAGCTGGACTAACATAAATGACTTAAAATACAACGGTTGGGGCGGTTGTTACAAACAAAACACCGCAAATGGACACCCGTTATGCACTCGATTACTCCAAATGAACAACTGGACTGTACCAAAAGATTATCCTTACAGATTTTAATAACTATAAAGATATAAGATATTATTTCAAAACAGCATCAACAATATCTTGAGCTGAAATCTTCAAACAATCCAAAGCTTCGCAAGTTGTTTGTCTATGAGCCCAAAGACACGGTTTTATAGGACAACTGTCATTCGCTTTTATTGGAGTAACTAATTCTGATTGAGGAATTAACACCTTATCATCAGTTGGTCCAAAAATCACATAAGTTCGAGTTTTCATCGCAACAGCAACATGCAAGGGAGCAGAATCAGAACATACAAACTTTTCAGCTTTACCAATCAACACAGCCAAATCCTTTAGACTCTTTGTTTGACCATAATAGTTAGTAAAATTAGGCGAGCTCACATCAACTTTTGCCAATATTTCCTCAATAACCTCTGTATCATCAGGACCTCCAGCTAACATAACGTGTTTACCACGTTCAAGCAACAACTCTACAACATTTGCCCAAACATCAGCACCAATTGTCTTTATCATTCCTTTATTAACACTCATTTTGCTAACTCCAGGGTGAATTAAAACAGTATTGGATATTTTTTCCTGTGGCTCTACATTTATTTCCGGCAACTCTGTTTTATTATTGGTAATTGGTGAAATCAAGTCATGATACATCGCACAAGCATATTGTTTCT
>CAKUQA010000320.1 GCA_934675225.1 uncultured Candidatus Melainabacteria bacterium
GTCTAAAACAGAATCATGTGGTTTTATATCAAGCAATTTTATTGAAAAATATTTTACATAATTTTGCGTGCCAAATGACATCAAATTATTAACAAAATCATATTTGTCAGCAATCATATTAAACATTTTTTGAATATTATCAGGTGTCTTATCAAATGTCATAAATTGTTACCTTTTTGCTTAAATTCAATCTTAACATATAATAAAGTTATGAACATAGCTTTTATTCCAATAGATAACAGACCCGTCTGCTATACCCTTCCGGAGCAGATTTGTGCAATAGATAATAATATAAATCTTTTTATACCTGAAAGAGAAATTTTAGGCTCACTAACAAAATACGCTGATGTACACGCTATTTTCAATTGGCTCGAAAACCTTCCTAAAGTAGATGCAATTGTAATGTGTCTTGATACAGTTGCTTATGGCGGATTAATATCCTCAAGAAGATGCCCTGACTCCTTTGAAGATATCAAAAAGCGTGTAGAAAAATTAAAATCCATTTTAGAAAAAAAAGAAGCCAAAATCTACGCATTTTCAAGCGTCATGCGAATTTCAAACAACAACGTTAACGAAGAAGAAAAAGAATATTGGAATAAATGGGGGAAAAAGATTTTTGATTACTCATACCAAACACACAAACTCGGTACAGAAAGCTGCATCGCAAACATAATTCCATCCGAAATTCTTGACGACTACATAGCAACTCGAAAAAGAAACTTTGAAATTAACAAAATTTACCTTGAATACAAAAAACAAGGGTTATTTGAAACTCTTGTTTTCTCAAAAGACGATTGTGCAGAATACGGCTTTAATGTTCAAGAAGCACACGCTTTAGAAAAACTTGGTGGGTTTGTAAAAACAGGAGCAGACGAAATTCCGCTAACTTTACTTGCAAGAGCAGTTAATCAATTTAAAAACAATACAACAATAAAAATAGCTCCGATTTTCCTTGCTCCGGAACATAAAAATTTAATTTCAAATTACGAAGATGTTTCTATTGAAAAATCCGTAAATGGGCAACTGGAACTTGCAGGATGCGAAATTTCCACTCCTAATGATGCAGACATGTTACTATATGTCAACAATTTTGAAACTCATCAGGGTGAAATTGTAATGAAAGTTCCAACAAAACCATTTTCCGGCAAATGGCAAAAAACAAACAAACCATACATTATTGCAGATGTCAGATATGCAAACGGAGCAGACAATGCTTTTGTAAAACAGTTATTTGAAACAGGCTTTGATGAAAACTTTTATGGCTACTCAGCTTGGAATACATCTGCCAACTCTTTAGGAAGTTTAATTTGTGGAGCAGTTATTAGTTGGTTAGCTCAAAAAAACTCAACTTTTAATAAAACAAATTTTTCTAAACTTCAAATCATACGATTTCTTGATGATTGGGCTTATCAAGCAAATGTTCGCCAAGAATTAAACAAACCTGACGAACTTCTTACTAAAGAAAAAATGAAAAATTATGAAGCAAAAGTATTTAATGCTATTGAATGCAAATTTGAAAATATAAATTATAAATTCCCATGGAACAGATTATTTGAGGTAGAAATTTGCATATAACAGAATTAATATTTTTAAGCTTTGCACTAGGGATAGATTGCCTCGTTGTCTCTTTTTCACAAGGTTTAATTTTCACCAAAAACAAAACAAAAAACTCACTCGCCTTAGCTTTTACAATGGGACTTGCACAAAGTATAATGCCCCTAATAGGATACATTGGCATTGGATTTTTAAGCAAATATATTGAAACATACAGCAAGTGGTTGGTGTTTGCAATTTTCTTAGCCTTAGGACTTAAATTTATCTATGAATCTTTTCAAGAAAAAGAAGAAACTGTCTGCTGCATCGGCTTAAAATGCCTTATAGGCCTTGGAATTGCCACTAGTATTGATGCTATGGCTGCAGGCATAAGTTTAAAATTGACAAACGCACATCTTTTAATTTCAATTACCATGATAGGTCTTGCATCATTTTTTATGTCGATTTTTGGTTTTGGGCTAGGGAATTCATTCAAAAAACTACCATCAAAATATCTTGAAATCTTTGGGGGAATAATACTTATTATATT
>CAKUQA010000321.1 GCA_934675225.1 uncultured Candidatus Melainabacteria bacterium
CAATTTTAACCTTGATAGGTAGTTTTTGAGCAGCCAATTCTAATGCGTGAACAGCAACACTTCTGTCGAAGTAGTCAAGTTCAAAAAGAATTCTATTTGGTTTAACAACTGCTACCCAATATTCCAAGTTACCTTTACCAGAACCCATACGAGTTTCAGCCGGTTTTGCAGTAATTGGTTTATCTGGGAAAATTTTAATCCAAACGTTACCGCCACGTTTGATTTCACGAGTCATTGCACGACGTGCAGCCTCGATTTGTCTGCTGGTAATCCAGCCCGGTTCAACAGCTTGAAGTGCGTATCCACCAAATTCTAATTGAGTTCCTCTGGTTTCAATACCTTTCATTCTGCCTTTCATCATTTTGCGGTATTTAGTTTTTTTAGGCTGTAACATTTTATTTTACTCCTGTTATATTTTCGTTACTTATTTCTCGTCGACTTTTTCAGAAGAAATTCTACGTCTAGGGCGTTTGCCGCTTTTTGCTTTAATGTTTTGGTCTGCTTTTTCACCAGGCATTAAGTTACCTTTGAAAATCCAAACTTTAACACCGATTTTACCCATAATAGTATCAGCTTCTGTGAAACCATAATCAACATCAGCTCTTAATGTTTGAAGTGGAATTCTGCCTTCTTTAGCCCATTCAGAACGAGCAATTTCAGCACCACCCAAACGACCTGATACCATTACTTTAATACCTTGAGCACCGGCTCTCATTGTACGTTGCATAGCTTGTTTCATAGCACGTCTGAAAGCGATACGTTTTTCTAATTGTTGAGCAATTGCTTCTGCTACAAGTTGTGCATCAGCATCAATTCTTGCAACTTCAACAACATTGATGATAATAGGTTTTCCAAGATATTTTGAAACTTCTTTTTTCAAATCTTCGATACCTTGACCACCACGACCAACAACAATACCAGGTTTTGCTGTTACAACAGTAACTGTTGTATTTTGAGCTTTTCTAGCAATTAAAATTTTAGAAACACCTGCTGTATAAAGTTTTTTCTTAATAAATTTTCTGATTTTTGCATCTTCTGCAACGAATGCACCGTAATCTTTTACCTTAGCAAACCATGTGCTTACCCAAGGCTGAATTACGCCGATTCTAAATCCTGTTGGATGTGTTTTTTGTCCCATTTTATTTACCTTTTGTTATTACTACTACTTAGTGATATCACTAACTTTTAAAGTTAAGTGAGAAGTGCGTTTTAGTCTAGAATACATACGACCTTGCGCTCTTGTTCTTGCTCTTTTGTATGTAACGCTTTCATCAGCGAAGATTTCAGAAACCTTCAAAGATTCAGCTCCTACACCGTATTTTTCTTGTGCATTTGCAACAGCAGCTTTCAAGTTCTTTTCAACTACTCTTGCTGCAAAATAAGGCATAAAACGTAACATATCTTGAGCTTCAACGACAGACTTGCCTCTAACTTCGTTGATAACTCTGCGAAGTTTTCTTGCTGTCATTTTTATATCAGTTTGTCTTGCTTTAGCTTCCATTTTTATTTTCCTTATCTTAAAGTTTTACCTTTTTTGGGTTTACTATTTTCTTTTAGCAGTTTTATCAGAACCTGCGTGTCCTTTGAATAGTCTTGTTGGTGCAAATTCTCCAAGTTTATGACCAATCATTTGTTCTGTTACATATACTGGAACGTGAGTTTTCCCATTATGAACAGCGATTGTGTGGCCTAACATATCAGGAATAATCATTGATGCTCTAGACCAAGTTTTAATAACTTTTTTCTCAGAGTTTGCATTCATTTTTTCGATTTTTGTTTGTAGAGCTTCTTCTACATAAGGGCCTTTTTTTAATGAACGTGCCATTCTATTACCTTTCTTAATTTTGTTTGGTAGTTTATATATAAAGTTCAAGGGTTGAAAAGTTGAATAGTTTTACCCTCAACCCTTTACACTTTGTAACTATTTTTTACGTCTTCTAACAATTAATTTATCAGAAGCTTTACCTTGTTTTCTTGTCTTATAACCAAGAGCTGGTTTACCCCAAGGTGTTTTTGGATGTCCACCAGGACCGGTTTTACCTTCACCACCACCGTGAGGGTGATCGCAAGGGTTCATTGTAAC
>CAKUQA010000322.1 GCA_934675225.1 uncultured Candidatus Melainabacteria bacterium
GAGCAATAAATCTTTGAGGTTCATGTTTTGTATAAAAATCAAATTCATCTTTAGTGTTAATTTTTACAATTCCTTTTGATGCGTAACTACATTTTGGTTTAAGTAAAAAAGGAAGTTTTACATTATCCGTAATATAATCCCAATCTATTTTATCTATACTTAAAATTACATTTTCAGGGAATTTTTCTTTTAAATAATTATAAGTTTTTAATTTATCTTTAGTAACATCAATTAAATATTGTTTATTTATAACAAACTTGCAAGACAAATCAGAAAGTTCTTCAATATTTGCAGATATAAAATGAACATCTTGCTCAATTCCCGGGAAAACAATATCTATTTTATTTTCACTTATAACATTTTTTAGCCACCCCATATATTCGGGCGAACTAGTATATGGAGCCTGAACAAATTTATCAACCCAATGTTGCCCAACAGCATCAGAATATATGTCACTACCAACAACATAACAGTTTTTTGGTAAACTTTTAATAACACCATACCCAATAACTGCACCAATCCCTGTAACTAATACATTATACTGTTTATTCATCACATCTCCTTTAAAACCTGTTCAACCCCATTTTCAATAGGCATTTGGGGCATATAATTTATTATTTTGTATAAATCATTATCATAAACATCCGGCAAATCTAAAATATTATTTTTAGTATTATCAAATATAATCTTGCTACCGCTATGCGTATATTTTTTAGTTGCACTTACCAATTCACTAATTCTGGTATCTTTTAAAGCACAACAACAATATTCTCCCAAAACATTCATATCAATAACTTTTTCAATAATTTGAGCTATATCTCCTATATAAATATAATTTCTTTTTGCGTCATTAGTCCCATAGATTGTTATATTTTGATTATTTTTTACCTGTCTTATTATTGAATACAAAAAACTTTGATGCTTTTCACATTTTCCCTTAAAATCGTATATTTGTGATGGCATTAAAATAGTATAAGGTATTTTCTCTTGTTTACAATACAATTTAATCAACTCATCTGCATGTCTTTTAGAAACTGAATATATATTATAATAAGGAGCATTTTCTTTATATTTTTGGGAAATAGACGATATTTGAACAAGATGTTTACATTCAGTCATTTTTGCTAGTTCACAAATTTTTAAACAACCAAGTACATTTATTTTTTCAGTCTTATAATAATCTGATGTAGAACTACTACCAAAACTTGCCATTGTATTAATTATTACATCAAACTTACTCTTTAAAACTTTTTCATCCAATGTTTCTTCTTCTGCATCAAAATAATAATCTGCCCCATTACGACCGGCCGTATAAATTTCAAAAGTAGCTAATTGGTTAATTAATGCTTTTGCTAAGTTTGAAGTATTCCCAATTATTAAAATCTTTTTCATTTATACTTATCCTTTATTTCTTATATAATTTATTGCATCTTTTCCTGTATTAAAAATTAAGTCTAAAACGGTTACGCCATGTTCAAATGGAGGGAACAATTGAGGATATTCTCTATATCCGGAATAGTCCATCCAAGACAATTTGATATTCTCTTTGTCAAAACATTCTTTTACAATATAGTCTTTTGCTGCAGGACCCGACAAGTATTCTGTACCTCCTGCTTTTTTTACCAAATCAACAAGTCTTTCTGTTTTGCCTTCTATCAAACCATAATCTTGTGAAAATGATATTTTTGTTTTTATTCCCAACAAATCATTTATTGCATATATAAATTTATAATTTACATTACAAATAAATTCTTCATTTTCGCAAGATTTATATAAATTTTCGAAATACCCCTTATATTCTTTAAAATATGGAGCTTTTGCATAATTTAATTGAATAGAATTCCAATGCTTTTTTGCCCATCTTTTATCTGTAATTTTAGTTTCATTTATTTTTTGAAAATTTGAAATAGAACCTTTAGTCTCACAAGGTATAGTTAACCAAATCAATCCACTTTGTGTTTTTATTTTATTTCGATTTCTCCAGTCATTTTTGGTATACTGCATTTCGTCATAAAATATAAATTCATCAACGGAATCAATAATATCAAAATACCCTTTCCAAGGAATATAATTT
>CAKUQA010000323.1 GCA_934675225.1 uncultured Candidatus Melainabacteria bacterium
ATATATATAATCGTATTTATAGGTACTTTTTTATTTCTACGCTATATGAAATTTTTTGAAAAAGACTTTTTAGAGCCAAAATATCTTGCGATTTCAGCTTTCGTGACTTTATTAATAGCCTTTATTGGTGTGATTTTACCAATAGGTTTTTCTCCTTATGTAATTCCAATTCCCGCATTTTTAATTCTTATGTCAATATTTACAAAACCGAGGATTGCGTTTGTTGCATCAGTAATTTTGTTAGCAATAATGTCTGTAGGTTTTCAATATAATATTCAGTATTTGGTTGCATTTTTGATTTTGAGTTTATTTTCAATTATTGCAATTTCTCAAATCCGATACGCTGAACGTGTAGATGTGATTAAAACAGGCTTTAATATTGGAATTGCAGGTCTGTTGATTGTTTTTAGTATTTATATTTTAGAAAAATGTTTGATTGAAGTTGATAATGTTCTGTTAATAAAAAATTGTTCATTTATTTTTCTAAACGGGATTTTTAGCGCGATTATAGCTTCGGGCTTGATGCCGCTATTGGAAAGCATGTTTAAAATTATTACTCCTTACGGTTTAGCAGAACTTGGAGATCATAACCAAAAGCTTTTAAAAAGACTGCAAATGGATGCTCCCGGAACTTATCATCATAGTTTGATGGTATCTAATTTGTGTGAAGCTGCTGCAGAAGCAATTGGTGCTGACCCTATTTTAGCCAGAGTTGGTGCTTTATATCATGATATAGGTAAACTAAAACGACCGTTATTTTTCGTTGAAAATCAATCTTATTTCTTAATTGAAAATCCGCATAATAAATTTACGCCAAGGATAAGTAAAATGATTATTACGGCACACCCTAAAGATGGTATTGAAATTGCAAAAGAATATAAGTTGCCGCAAGTTGTGCAGAATTTTATTATTCAACACCATGGTGAAGGGCTTGCAAGTTATTTTTATAATCAAGCTGTTCAAGAAGAAGGGGTTGAAAATGTTAAGGAAGAACAATTTCGTTATCCGGGACCGAAGCCAAATACAAAAGAAACTGCAATTTTGATGATTGCAGATGCTGTAGAATCAGCAGTTCGTTCCTTGAAAAGTCCGACTCCGGAAGAAATAGAAAACATGATTAATAAAATTATAGTAGAACGTTTGAATGATGGACAGTTGTCCGATAGTCCGCTCACATTAAAGGATATTAAAACAATTGCTACTACTTTCTCTCGTATTCTTCGAGGAATGCAACATAATAGAATTAAATATCAAGAAAATGTCGCTGCTGAGTTTCAAAAAGATAAAATTAATATGCCCGCAAAGTTGATTGATGAAGATTTAGAGAACAAAATAAAACAACTTGAGGGTGATAATACTTTGAAAGATATTAAAGAGGATAAGCATGATGACAAGTAATAATGAAAGTTCAAAGTATGTAGCTTCCAAAGTTGAAAAAAATATTTTTTCTGAAAATATCTTTGAAACTTGGATGATTGATGAAAAATATTTTATAGATGCAGCTAAAAATATTTTGGATTTTTATTTGTCTATTCCGGAAGTTTATGAAATTTCGTGTTTGAATGGTTTTGATTATAATATTATTTCTTTTGATTTTTTATTTTGTGATGGCGAGAAAACACATCAGATAAATAAAGATTATAGAAATAAAGATTATGTGGCTGATATTATTACTTTTGCAATTTTTGCCGATAGTGAAGAAAAATTTATTTTTGATGGAGAAATTAATCTTGGGGAAGTTATGATTGCTTTAGATAAAGTGATGGAAGAAGCCAAAAAGAAAAACGTTTCGAAAGAGTATGAGCTTGTATTTTTAATAAGTCATGGTATTCTTCATTTGTTAGGATTTGACCATCAGACAGAAGAAGATTATAATTTTGTTGTGGGGTTGCAAAATAAGGCTTTAGAAAGTTTGGAATATGACAAAATATAAACAACAGGGATTTTCTAATACATTTAAGAATGCACGAAAAGGAATGCGTCTTGTTATAAAATCAGAAGTGAATATTCGAGTTCATTTCTGTATTGCTATGGCTGTTTTAGCCATGGCTGTTGTGCTGAATTTTAGTGCAGA
>CAKUQA010000324.1 GCA_934675225.1 uncultured Candidatus Melainabacteria bacterium
ACAAAACCGTTCTTAAAAGATGGGGTTCCGACAGATAGTTTTCAAAAACAATTAGGAGATAATCTTATTGGTACTTTGTCGGAAGATCAGAAAAAACTGATTAAACAATGTTCGCAATTTGTTGAAAAGCTTCCAAACGTAAAAAATACTGAGGAATTAACTAATCTTACAATGGAATATGTAAATCAGGCAACAGCTGATTGTAAGACTGTTAATGATTTTGTAAATTCTTTAGAAGAAGGTAATAATATGGCTTCTTTTTTAGGGCTTTCAGGTGATTCTCAAATAGTTGAAGATATTGCTAAAGCAAAAAATATTGAAGAAGTTAAAAAGGTTATATCTGATAATATTTCAGGAGATATTAATGCAAAAGGTTTTGAGGCTTCTAAAGCTGAAATGGAGAATGTATTTAAAGCTTTTAGAGATGCCGGTATTCCATTAACTCCAAAAGAATTAGGCAAAGCTACATGGAATTTGGCTTATGATAAAACTGATAAAAAATTAGTTAAGGGCGAAGTTACTGATGAAGCTTTTGCTATAATTAAAAAGACGATGCATAAAGTTCAAGGTAAATATGCTGCAATTTACGGTGCAATCGGAGCAGCTACTTTAGGTGTAGTTGGTTATTTGTGCGGAGCTTTTGGGGGTAATAAGGAACAACCAAAGGAAACTTCTCAAAAAGTAGAAATGCAAGCTTAGGGAACTAATAATATAATTTTGAAGAAAGAATAAAAAGGTACGGCTCAATCGTACCTTTTTTAGTAAACAGGCGAGATACCTGCTCGCCAATATTAGTTATTTAATCAGCTGGATTGTTTCGCTCCGCTCACAATGACTGTAAAGCCTTATTGCCTTTTTTATCTCAGTTTGTGCCTAACAATTATTGAATTTATGTTATTTTCTTGCTCCGAGTTGTGGATTATGCTATAAATAAGCTATGGATAATTTTGCAATTTGTTATAATCAAGAAATATTGCATTCTGTAGAAGTAAAGGATAAACTCGCTAAAATCCTTGCAGATAAAGGGATTGTGACGAAGGTTTTGAATATTGATAACTTGAAAGACGGATTTGATTTTGTTTTTGTGATTGGCGGTGATGGAACAATTTTAAAAACAGCCAGGTTTTATGCAAAGTATAAAACACCTGTTTTTGGGATAAATTTAGGGCGTCTGGGTTTTTTGTCGCAATCTTCAAAAGAAGAAATAGAAAACTCTGTAAAGAAAATTCTAAACGGAAATTTTGTTATAGAAGACAGAATTATGTTAGAAAGTGGTGAATATACTGCTTTAAATGATTTTGTGATAAAAGGTTGTGATTTGGGTAGAACTTCAAGATTTTCTCTTAAAATTAACGGAAAATTTGTTTGTGACTATTTAGCGGATGGGGTAATTATTTCAACTCCTACCGGTTCAACTGCTTATGGTTTGTCTGCTGGTGGCCCTGTTTTGGCACCGGCCTTAAAAGCTTTTGTTATAGTTCCAATTTGTCCACATACTTTGACCGCTCGGCCTATTGTGGTGCCGGATACCGAAGAAATTACTGTGTGCACGGATAAAAAAATGCAATATGTATTATCAACCGATGGGCAAGAACTTTATGAATTTGATAATGAAGTAAAAATAAAAAAGGCTTTATATCCTGCTAGATTAGCTCTTTTAAAAGGAACGGAATTCTATTCCGTATTGCAGAGTAAATTACATTGGGCTATGCCTCCTGCGTATGCTAAATAGTTAAGTGTAAATGATTTGCAGTTTTTGTAGGCAACTGTATAAAATATTTTTTGTGCTTGGGCAGTCCCGGTAATTTATCTTTTCTCTGAAGTTTATTCACTACTCATTACTTATCAAAAATTATTAACTTTTGTTCATATTATAAAATAATTTCTTGTACTTTTTCCCTATTTAAAATAGTATGTTAGTATATTATAAAGATAGATAATAATATTTATATAAAAGAGGTAAAAATAGTGGAAAATTTCGTATCAGATATCTTTGCGAAAAAAGATGAATCAACAGGTAATGAGCAAGTTCAAAGACCTCCTGTAAACCCAAC
>CAKUQA010000325.1 GCA_934675225.1 uncultured Candidatus Melainabacteria bacterium
CAACTATCCAAAGAAACTAATATAGATAAAGACTTCTTAACAGAAAAACTTTTAACCAAAACTTATTTACAATTTCTTGAAAAATCAAATGGCTTAGGAGATGCGATGGATTTGAGTACATTTCCAACACAAGCTAAACCAATAAAAAACATTATTTCTCAAGACGAAAAGCAGTTATTACAAATAAACTATGATGCATACGTCATAGATGTTTTAAAACAATTATATGTTGATGGCAAAAAGTTACCTGAAATTAGTTACCAAGAAGGTGATACCGTTTTAAAACCCAAAACTTTCAGCAATTCTAAATATAAATTTGAAAAACCGAATGAAAAAATAAAGGACATAATTCGAAAAGCATTAAAAATTAAACAATCTGAAAGAAATTATGAAAAATTTAACACAGAACAATTTCAAAACAGATTAAAATACTATGGGAATTCAGATATTGCAGAAAATGAAGAAATTTTAGAACGATTAATAGATTTTGATTCTTCACAATTTACTTCTGAAGACAAAGAAGCATTAATTCCATTTTTAAGAATTTTGGACGACATAAGTGATGGCAAAATTTCAAAATCTGAAGGTATAAAATTAATAAATGAACAAAATCTCAAAGCTCATGGGACAAATAAGTTAAATCAGGTAGAGAAAGAAAAATTTGCTAAAGAATTAATTCTTGAAAGAAAACAAAAAAACGAATTCAAAAACTATTGTAAGCAATTTGACAACGCTATAGATTTATTATACAAAAACAAATTGGAAGAAGCAGGCACAATTTGTTCTGCATTTAGACCTCAAAATAACAATGAATCTAAAGAGATTTCAAATAAAATTTTACAAACAATTCAAAAATATACAATTAATGGAGAAATTACACAATCAAAAAAATTAGATACTGAACTAAAAGCATTAAGTAAATATTTTGAACTGAAACTGTATGATAAGAAAAACCCAAAATTAATTGAAGCAGAAAACTTCACAAAAAATTCTGACGGACTTATAGACGAGGTAAAAGCAGGACAATATATCATAAATAAAGATATTGTAGATAATTTCCCGACAAGTTTAGGAACATTTACTCCGGAATATCAAGGAATTGTTTCAACAATTTGTCAAAAATATTCTAAGGAAGAAGCTCCCGCGAAATTAATAAAATTAAATAATTACATGTTATTACCTCAAAACGAACGTCTGCAAATCACAAAAATCCTTGAACAATTTAATATTTCAGGAGAAAATAACGATAAGGCAATCATAGATACTATTGTCAATGATATTTACGCTAAAAGTTCAACCGTTATAAAAACATCACTAAATAAAGATAATTCACTGTTCCAAGACTCTGAAATTTTACCTAGCGCGAAAGAAGCCATAATAAAAGATAAAAAATTTCCTTTGTGTTTAGAATATTTTGAAGCATTTGAACGCTCAATGACACATGCAGGGCAGTCAAAAGAAGATGACGGGATTCAAATAATCGGATCAAATAATAATGCATTAAGAAAATTATATAAACAAGAAGTTAAAATTTCGAAAGATGAAAGATTATATTCAACCAATGGTGACTACAAATTTGATGTATACAAACCCGGACTACATAAAAGTAAAGTAACAAAAGCATAGATAATTAATTGATTAAATTTTAAATATGCATTTTATCTTTCCATGCCAATAATAACGGATAATCCCAATTTAATTTAAATACTTTGAAATTTTCTATTTGTTTTTTATATTTATTAGCTACTTTCACCATACGCTCAATAAAATGCATTTTTGATTCGACAACAAATAATTGTTTATATTCAGTTTTAAAATTTTTAATTCTATATGGACAAAAAAGAGAAGCATTAAGCCTTTTCCCGTTTTTTGAACTCAAGAAAATATGAACAGAATTGTTCTCTTGATTTTTTACTAAATTAGATAATGTTTCTAATTGCTTTGAATTAAGACTTTTTAGTAAAAGCCCTTGCACCTTTGGATTTGTAACATGTAACCCTTTAAAAGTATGTAATGAATTACGGTTATTTGTATAATCTAATTTTG
>CAKUQA010000326.1 GCA_934675225.1 uncultured Candidatus Melainabacteria bacterium
GAAGTGTCATGGCAGCAACTACTCCAATAATTCCGAGGGTAATTAATACTTCCGCTAATGTAAAAGCTTTTTTATTTTTTTTCATACAAACAGCCCCTTAACTTAATTAAAAATAAATAACGTATATATTCAGTATTACATATATTCGTTCAATTGTCAATGAAATATTGAACATATTTAAGTAAAACTAAATCTACAAGTAAAATATTAAACGTATAAATGGAGTAATGAATAAAATGATTATTAATGATTTAAAAAAGATTTTGTTGGATGTGAATGTTTCATTGACAGAATTAGCTGCAGCGTTAAGCAAGAGACTTAACAAACCTTATTCATTGAATAATTTATCTAATAAGCTCCGCAACGAAACAATATCACATCGTGAAATGTTGATTATTGCTGATATTTTAGGATATGATTTGAAATTTATAAGACGAGAAGAAAAACGCTAAACAATTGCGCCATGAGAAGCATCTTGTACATTTTTAGCGTATTTATATAAATATCCTGATTTGACTTTTGGTTCAAATTGTTTCAAATTTTTACGTCTTTGTTCAAGAGTATTTTCGTCTACCAAAAGTTCCATTGTTCTGTTTGGAATATCTATTTTTATTTTGTCACCATCTTCTACAATAGCTATAGTTCCACCATTAGCAGCTTCCGGACAAATATGACCTACACAAATTCCTCTTGTTGCACCGGAAAATCTTCCGTCTGTGATAAGTGCACATTTTTTTCCTAATCCTTTTCCGACCAAAAGAGAAGTTGGGGCTAACATTTCTCTCATTCCGGGGCCACCTTTAGGTCCTTCATAACGAATAACTATGACATCCCCTTCTTTAATTTTATCGTTTTCAAGAGCTTCCATAGCATCTTCTTCGCTATCAAATGTTTTTGCAGTTCCTTCAAAAGTATAACATTCTGGAGCAACTCCGGATGTTTTTATTACACAACCGTCTTTTGCCAAGTTCCCGTATAAAACAGCTAAACCTGCTTGAGTGTATGTTGATTTGTCGTAATCAGGGATGATTTCTTTGTTTCTATAAACTTTTTCATAAAATTGTTTATCTTCATCGCTTTGTACACAATGTGCCTTAATTGATTGCATAAGAGCCGGTACTCCGCCTGCGTTATGAAAATCAGCCATAGTTAAAGTTGATGATGGGTTAATTTTTACAATTTGATGAATTTTTTGGCTTAATTCTTCAAAGTCATTTAATGTAATATCAATTCCGCCGGCATTGGCAATTGCAAGAATATGTAAGAATGTATTTGTTGAACCACCCAAAGCTAAATCTGCTACAATTGCGTTTCTCAAACTTTCTCTAGTTATAATGTCAGAAGGTTTTATATCTTGTTTTACAAGTTCAACTATTTGCATTCCGCTTTCAAAAGCCAAACGACGTTTTTGAGAAGAAACAGCAGAAGCGGATGCACAGTATGGTAAACTCATACATATAACTTCTGTTAGACAAGCCATAGTGTTTGCGGTGTACATTCCTTGACAAGCTCCTGCTGACGGGCAAGAAGCTTCTTCTAGTGCAAGTAATTCTTCTTCCGGAATTTCTCCGTTTCTATATTTTCCAACCGCTTCAAAAGAACCTGTAACCATAGTTAATTTATGGTGATTTCCGCATTCTCCGTCAAGCATTGGTCCTGCAGTTACAATAATTGCTGGGATATTTAATCTTAAAGCACCAATTAGCATTCCTGGGGTGATTTTATCGCAATTTGATAAAAGTACAATACCATCAAGTTGATGGGCAGCTGCAACACTTTCTACACAATCAGCAATCAAATCTCTTGAAGGTAGAGAATATCGCATTCCACTGTGTCCCATAGCAATACCATCGCAAATAGCCGGAACTCCAAAAATGAAAGCTTGTCCTCCTCCTGTATGTATTCCTTTTTCGATTTGTCTTTCCAAATCCCGCATTCCAATATGCCCCGGAACAAGGTCAGAAAAAGAACTTGCAATTCCGATAAACGGAGCTTTCATATTCTTTCTGCTAACTCCTGTAGCCATCAAAAGTCCTCTGTGTGG
>CAKUQA010000327.1 GCA_934675225.1 uncultured Candidatus Melainabacteria bacterium
CTATAAAGATCTTAATGCAATAAATCTTGCAAATATTTTAAAATTGGCTATAATTGCGAGAGGGCATGAGTTCGCTGAAAAAAATAAAAAAGTAATCGAAAAACTTGAAGAAATAATTTAAAATAAATTCGTTTACAGATTAAAAGTCCTCTCTTTTAGAGAGGACTTGGTCTGTGGCTTTCAAGGAGGAACATTAATGATTGTGAAAAAAATATTTATAACTTTATGTGTTTTGTCTTGTGTTGGATTTTGTTCAATAGCAAGTGCGGATGATTTTTATGAACCTTCTACGGAAGCCAAACTTCAATATAATCAAGGTGTAGATTATTACAAAGTTGGTCAATATGATAAAGCGATGGCATCTTTCAGGCAGGCAATTGCAATAGACCGAAATTATATTGATGCATACTATAATTTAGGTCTAATTTTAGAGTATTTAAAGCAAAATGATGCCGCATTAGGTGTGTTTAAGCAGATTATAGTAAGAAATCCTAATGATTATGAATCTGTTTACAAAGCTGCGGATTTGAGTGTAAAGCTAAACGAGCCTGAAAAAGCAAAATCATATTTGTCTCTAATTCCACCTGAGAGTATAATTTATTCAAAAGCTCAGGTGCTTGCGAATTCATTAAACACTGATATGCAAACCATTAAAAGTCAAGAAGATAAGGTTGCACAAGCAGATGTTCATAAAATAGATCAAACAAGCGGTATGTATAACAATATCGCAAGTCCTACCGGAGTTACTTCTGACAGTAATGGAAATTTATATGTGGCTTGCTTTTCAGATAATATGATTTTAAAAATTACTCCGGATGGATAAAGTATTGTATACGTAAAAGATGCTAAAATAAATGGGCCTATTGCATTAGCAAGTGATAGCTCCGGCAATATATACGTATCAAATTATAATAGCAATAATGTTGTAAAAATTTCTCCTATAGGGGCGTTATCGGTACAGATTGCTAATATTCAAAAACCTTATGGGGTGTATGTGTCTGATGGTATGCTGTTTGTTTCTTCTCAGGGAAGCAATTCTGTTTTAAGATATAAGTTGTAATTTGAGTGCGTGAGGGCTAAGTTAAGAATAAGTTTGCAAAATGTAATTTTATTTGAAAATTATGATGGTAACTATTCTTTAACTCCGCCTTGAAGTATGTCTGAAATAAAATATTTTTTTCCTAATAAGAAAACTCCAATTACGGGCACTGTGCAAATTACCGAACAAGCCAAAAGATTTCCCCAAAGAGTTAATTCTCTAAAACTTCCTTTATAAATTGCTAATCCTACAGGTAGCGTTCGCATGCTTTCAGAATTGGTTACGATTAGTGGCCACATGAAACTATTCCAAGTTGTTACAAATGTAAAAATAGCAAGAGTTGCAACTGTCGGTAAAGCAAGCGGAAGTGCGATTTTAAAAAATGTTTGGAACAGGTTACATCCGTCTATTTTGGCAGATTCTTCAAGGTCTTTGGGAAGTCCTAGGAAATATTGGCGCATTAAAAATATCCCAAAACCTCCGAATAATGCCGGTAATATTAAGGCTTGATATGAATCTATAAGGTGTAATTCCCTCATAAGGAAAAATAATGGAATTATATTCACTTGTGGCGGGATTAACATTGTGATTAAAATTAGTAAAAAAAGAGCATTTTTGTATTTGAAATCAAATCTTGCAAATGCATATCCTGCTAATGCCGCAAAAATAACTTGACCAATAGTTGCTATCGTTGCAACAACAAGACTGTTAAAAAAGTATAACGCAATAGGAATTTCTGTGAAAACATTTTTGTAATTGTTAACTGTAAGGTTTGGATGAAAAATTCTGCCGGCATGTGCAAATATTTCGTTATTGTCGACGAAAGATAGGTTTATCATGGCAAAGAATGGATAAAGCATACTTATTGCAATTAAAATTAGTGTTAAATAACCTAAAAATATCCGGAGTTTTTTCATAGAATTATTATAGCATAGGATTATTTTTTGTGGGACTTGAAAACTTGAAAAAATATGTTATAATTAAGTATATAGGGAAAAGAC
>CAKUQA010000328.1 GCA_934675225.1 uncultured Candidatus Melainabacteria bacterium
TCGATAAATTAGCACAAGAGGGAAATCCTTTTGCATTTAAGTTACCGGAATCTCGTGTAGACGGTTACAATTTTAGTTTTAGCGGATTAAAAACAGCTGTTTTGCGACTTGTAAAATCTTTTGATGGGAAAGAAATGCCAGTAGCCGATATTTGTGCAAGTTTTCAAGAAACAGTATCTTCAACTCTTTTACACAAACTAAAAAAAGCTTTACAAGAAAATAATTATAAACAAGTTGTGATAGCCGGTGGAGTTGCAGCAAATTCAGAAATCAGAAAGAAAATTTTTGCACTTGAAAAAGAAGGTTACAAAGTATTTGCTCCTCCAATGAAATATTGTACCGACAATGCAGCGATGGTAGCATCTTGCGCCTATTTCAATACAAATACTTTTGACGATGTTAATGTAGAAGTATTCTCAAGAGTTAAATAAATTATTAACTATTGTAAATTTTACACTTTATATTAGCAAAAATTTTTCTTGCTTTGCATTTAGTATGAATGTAAAATCTTGGGAATATAAACTATACTATGAAACCTTTTTGCGGAACAATTGTTCCGCATTTTTGTAACAATATTTTAATATAAAAGCAATTTCAATTATTGACATTCATTATAAACCCTGTAGGAGATTAATATGCAAGTAGATTTTAATTTAGTAAAAACAATAATAACTCAAACCAAACGGCTACCATATATTTGTAAAAACAAATTTACAGGCAAAAATTTGGCTCCGTTATCAAAAGACACCGTAACATACAGCCAAGATTTTTCAAAAGATTTAATGAAACTACCGGAAAACAAAATCATTGATGCCTGCCGAAATGCTTTAAAAAAGGAAAACATTATAGGCGAAGGACAAGAAGCTTTGGTTTATAAAATTGAAGAATTTCCGGAATATTGCATAAGACGCGAAAAAAAATTAGCAGGAAAAAAAAACAATTTTACCTTAAACAGAGACTTAAACAATTATGATATTGTAAATCACGTAGTTGGGAAATTGGATGATGGCACTCAAATAATGAAATGGATTAGAGGAATTCCATTAAAAATAATGCCGCACAGAGACACAAAGGAAGGTATTGAACTAAAAAAAGTAACCCAAGCCTATGTCGCAAATAACTTTACGGAATTACCGTTCAAAAAAGTTTTAGAACAGATTGAAGATGCAATGTCTAAAGGTATTGTATTTGACAGAAAAGGAGAAAACTTACACGTTGATGCTTTAGGACAAGAAATGACATGCTTGGACTTTAGCCCTAATTTTAAAGATGTTGAATACAATCCGATATCTTATATATATTCTGCTCTAGGTATTGATGAAACAGAACACGCTCCAAAAATATTTGGAAAACTTTGTAAAGCTTATGCCCAAAGAATATTGGATAATCCGACAAGCAAACTTAACTTAGACAAATTAGATACAAATTTTTACCATAGAGGTTTTATGGACGACCCATTTAACTACTTCCCTGACAAAAAATTACTTGGAGAAACTCAAGAAAAAATCGAAAATTTGCTTAAAGAAAAACAAGACCCTTCAAACAACAAAGATTATATGCAATACTTAGTTGACGAATTTAAAGAATTTATTGATGAAAACATAATGGATTTACAAAAAAGTTCTCCGCTAAAATATCATTTTGACGACTAAACTCTACAACAAAGAAATTTTTCAAGTTGCATTATAATGTAATTTGTAATTTTCTTTTCAAGTTCACAGTTAAAATGTCCGTTTACTTCTTTTATAAAATAACAAGGACTTGTAACATTTATTTCAATAATTTTTTCATCAATAACATCAAGCCCAACCAAAGGTAAACCAAGTCGTGTTAATTCTTTGGCAACCGGAGCGAATTTTTCTTTTTCGATTGGAGAAAGCTCTGCTTTTATAATATTACTGTCACAATGTTCATTGAACTTAAAATCATCGTTTGATGGAAGTTTTTGAACACATACATCCAAAACTTCTTCACCAAGGAACATTACACGTTTATCCCCAAATTTTGCTTTTGGAATATATTTTTGCACCATTACAA
>CAKUQA010000329.1 GCA_934675225.1 uncultured Candidatus Melainabacteria bacterium
ATCTACCCCAGATAGTCTTGCCATTTTTTAATTTTCCTTTCTTGGTGTTAGATTTTTTTGTATATGAGGGTTAAATGCTTCCTCACCAACCACCGTTTTTGCCCGTGATTTCGGCGTCTTGTTTGTTTTAATTGAATTAACTTTTGCTTCGTAAACTTCATGTAAAAGGGGTTACTGCTCCCCAAAACCCACATGGTTCACTACACAAAAATTAACCTTGTCTTTGTTTGTGCTTAGGATTTTCGCAAATTACGGCAATTCTGCCTTTTCTTTTGATACATTTGCACTTATCGCACATTGGTTTTACTGATGATCTTACTTTCATTGTTTTTTCCTTTATGGTTTTTGTGTACGTTATTTAAGTCTGAATGTTATTCTTCCTCTGCTCAAATCGTAAGGAGTCATTTCGACTTTAACCTTGTCTCCAGGGAGAATTCTAATAAAATTCTTTCTGATTTTTCCTGATATATGAGCAAGTATTTCGTGGTCATTTTCAAGCTTTACACGAAACATAGCGTTCGGCATAGCTTCCAAAATAGTACCTTCTAATTCAATTACGTCTTTTGCCATTTAGTTATTTCCTTTTCAAATTTCGGCATTACGGCACAATTATGCACCTTAATTTATGATACTTGCTAAAAATTAGTTTGCAAGCGGTATAGCCATGGTTTAGGCAAAATTGATACAAAAGAGAACATGAATGTTTTTCTAAAAACGCCACACTATCAATAAAGGCTTGTTTCTTCAAAAAAGCTAATAAATACAACTTTTCAGCTATTTGTAAATTTTTCTTAATATTTTTAATTATTTTATTTTTAATAAAACAAAACTATATAAATAAATAATAATTATTAACAATTATTACAACATTTATATTTTCTGAAATCCGATGGGAATAATATACTTAATATAATTAGAGAGATTATATAAAATTCTTCGCTATGCTCAAAATGATAAATTTAAATACGAAGAATATTAATCAAGAGGTTTTATTATGGCAATAAAAGTTGACGGTATTCAATCAGAGGACGAGTTAAAAAAAGCTCAGGCAGCGGCTCAAGCTCAAGGCACTTCTATAACCAATTATGATGAATGGTCTGACATATTGAGTCAATTTCAAGAAAACGGAATTCAATCCACAGGCTCTTATGCCGGTGACAAAGCTTTAATGCAAGATATTCAAGCACAAATGGAAGTTATTGCCGAACAGTTGCAAGAACAAGAAAAGATTCAGCAAAATACACCGGAGAATAAAGATACTGAAAAAGTTCAAAAAACGGCAGATACAGATAGCCAACAAGAACTAAAAGCAACAGTCGCAAACGCAACAAGTTCCCAAATTATGGCTGATTATATGAAGTATTATCACATGCTAATGTGATTATTAAGTAGTTACAGTTATTCTAAATGCTTGTTTCGCATTCGCTCACAATGACTGTAACTAAAATGTTCTCGCCCCTTGAGGGAGAGAAGAAATTTCTTAGCGAATAATGTGAGCTTAGAAATTTCAGAGAGGGGTTTATTTAATGGCATTTTTATAACCTTATCGCTCTATTGCCTTGATTGGTTGTCCTCCGCGGACGGCGGGAACTTTTTGTGTAAAAAGTTCCACAAAACCATCCACACGCTTCATTCACTAATAACTAGTAAGTTCAATATAAAAACAGTCAAACTCGCTTCGCTCAAACAATGACTGTTTTTGTTGTTTATTTCACTAACAAGTTATTGTTCATTCCGCTATCGTGGCATTGTAGAACCCCTCACCCTGACCTCTTACAGAAGGGGCGATGGAAAGATTAAAAGTATTGGAAATATGAAAGAAAGGAACTTATCTGATAAGGTCTTTTCACATTTCACTTCTCACTTTTCACCAAAGTTTTGTAGTCGGCACTATCCATTTCACTAATATTAAACAATTAATCAACTGTATTGTTTCGAGCAAATCCAGCTGATTAATTTCAATATTGGCGGGGTAGATACCACCGCCCTACAGGACTAGATTGTTTACCCACTCTAGCTCTCCCTAACCG
>CAKUQA010000330.1 GCA_934675225.1 uncultured Candidatus Melainabacteria bacterium
CACTGGGATGTATTTGTATTAATCGCATTATTTGCATTAACAATGTTTGCTTCTCAAAAAGTTATGATGGCTACAAACAAACCAAAAGACGGAGCTGTTGACCCAACACAAGAAGCTATTCAAAAATCAATGGGAACATTCATGCCTATTATGATTATCGGAACATTTGTTATTATTCCAATTCCTGCCGGTGTATTGTTATATCTTGTAACAAGCAACATTATTCAAATACTTCAAACTGTTATTGTTAACAAGCAGATTGATGCAGAACAAGCAAGAACAGAGGTTTTGGCAAGTGATTCAGATGTTGCCGGAGCAAAACAAATTAAATCAAAAGAATAAATAGCATGCCTCAAAATTTTAAATTTAATTTTGAGCAGGAGTGATAAAAAATGTTACTTTCAGAATATGATTACAATTTACCGGAAGAATTAATTGCACAGATGCCGGCAGATAAAAGAGAAAATTCAAAAATGATGGTTCTAAACCGAAAGGATAGAACCATCACTCATAAACATTTCTATGACATTATAGACTTAATAGAACCTAATACATTGTTAGTTATGAATAATACTAAAGTTCTTCCGGCAAGGTTAATTGGACATAAAGATACCGGCGCAAAAATTGAAGTATTTTTGTTAAAGCAGAATAACAAAATAAAAAAAACAAATGAAGAAGTTTGGGAAGTTTTAATAAAACCGTCTAAAAGAGTCAAACCTGACACTATAATTAAGATTAGTGATGAATTGTCTGTCAAAGCTATTAAACGCCTTGAAGAAAATGGAGAATGGCTTGTTGAACTTTTATTTGACGGTAACAACGTTTTAGATGTACTGCATAGAAACGGAAATATCCCACTTCCTCCATACATTCAACGAAAAATACAAAATGAAGATTTAAAAAAACTGGATTTTGAACGTTATCAAACTGTTTATGCGCAGGATGAAGGTTCTGTAGCTGCACCGACTGCAGGTTTGCATTTTACCAAAGAAATATTGCACAAGCTTGAAGAAAAAGGGGTTGAATTAGCTTATGTAACACTCAATGTAGGACTAGGAACATTTCGCCCTGTTCAATGTGAAAACGTTGAAAACCACAAAATGCACTCAGAAACTTTCGAAATTCCACAAAAGGCGGCAGACCAAATAAACAGAGCCAAAAAAGAAGGTAAAAAAATTGTTGCAGTTGGAACCACAACAGTTCGAACTCTTGAAACTGCATACCAAAAATTTGGATGTATTAAACCTTGCCATGACCACTCTGAATTATTTATTTATCCTCCTTATGAATTCAAAGTCATTGATAACTTAATAACCAATTTCCATTTACCAAAATCAACACTTTTAATGTTGGTAAGCGCATTAGCCGGGAAAGACTTCATTTTTAAAGCATACAAAGAAGCTATTGAAAACAAATACAGATTTTTCTCCTACGGAGATTGTATGTATATTTGTTAATTTATCCACCCTTTGACATTTTTCAAAAAATCATTAATTCAAATGATATACAACTCTATTCATAGATGTACAATATAATTGTAGGATTAGGTAGAAAAATTTTTCAGAGGGAAACAATGTTCTCACAATTTATACAAAATTTATTAAATACAGGTGGACAAACTCAAGCTATGCAAAGATACACTCAACTTAGCAACAAAGTTAGTAGTATCAATAAAGAGTCTCAAAACCCACTTGATGCAATTTATCCAAACAATAACAATATAAATTCTCCCTCTTTTGAAAAAGTTTTGCAATCTTCAACAAAATCTAATTTTGGCACACTTTTACTTGATCCTCAATTTAAAAACGTAAATGCAAATATTGTAAAACAATCTCCTCAAATTAGCCTAAATAGAGCTCTTGAAGAAGCTGCCGCTTTGCAAGCCAATATTCCTGCACAAAAAACTTCTACAAAATCACAAGTTTTAAATGTTGTTAACCAAATTTCTAAAAAATATGATGTAGATGAAAAACTTGTACAAGCTTTAATTAAACAAGAGTCAGGGTTTAATC
>CAKUQA010000331.1 GCA_934675225.1 uncultured Candidatus Melainabacteria bacterium
GTATAAACACTGGACAAACTTGGATTTTGATTAGCTGCTGCAATCAATTTATTTGCCCAAACTTCCATTTCTTGCGGAGTATATTCACCTTGTGACAACATTTGGAATTCAAATCCACCCATCATACTCATCCCCATAATTGCAGGAGGTGAAAAAGCTTGAATAGAAGCTTCTTTTGTATTAGCCGCAATTGCTCTGATTTGAGACAAAATAGCAGTGTGAGAAAGATTTGTCGGTTGACCTTTTATTTTTCTCTTAATCCATTTTACCAGAGTCATTTTTCTCGCAGCATAATCATCTAACTGAATAATTACTGTAGATTGGTTAGCAGAACCGTTACCGCCAAATACTGTCAATTTTTGTTCATCAATACCATCAATACTTTTTATTTGTTCTGTGAAACGTCTTGATACTTCTTCCGTTCTGGATAAAGAAGCACCATCCGGTAAAGTTATGCTGGCAAGTAAAATTCCTTGGTCCTCATCAGGAATAAATCCTGTTGAAATAGTTTTAAATGATATTAATGTTAACAATATAATCAAACCATAAATCATTATGGTTAGTTTTTTATCAAAAACAAATTTTTCAACATATTCTAAATAAAAATCTTCAACTTTTGAAAACACATCATTGAAATCTTTAACGAGTACAGATGTACGTTTAAATATTTTCTCTTTTATATTCTCCAAATGTCTTAATGTCGGCTTGTTTGAAAGATCAATTTCTTTTTTCTCTTGTCCTAAGAAATGAGAACACATGGCCGGAGAAAGTGTTAATGCACAAAGCGCAGATATTGCAATTGAAACAGCAATACACACTGCAAATTGCTTATACATCACACCTGTCATTCCGCTCATAAACGTAATCGGAACAAATACTGCCATTAACACCAATGCCATCGCAACAAGAGCAAATCCAACTTCTTGCATCGTAATTTGTGTTGCCATAATTGCAGATTTCCCTTCATCAATATGGCGTTTTACATTCTCAATTACAACAATAGCATCATCTACAACTACCCCAACAGCCAAAACAAGGGCAAACAATGTTAACAAATTTATTGACATGCCGGCAGCTTTTAAAGCAAAGAATGTACCGACTAAAGACACCGGAATTGTGACACAAGGTACTAAAGTCGCCATTCCATCACCCAAGAATAGGAAAATAATAACCACAACAATTAATGCAGTCAAAAGAATTGTAAATTCAACCTCTCCCATAGATTCTTGAATATAATTGGCATCATCTTTTACGTACAAAATTTTAATACCATTTGTCATTTTAGAATTCAATTCATCAACCTTTGCCTTGACATTTTTTGACAAATTTATAACATTGGCATCAGATAATTGAGAAATCATTACAACCGCAGAAGGTTTTCCATTAACCAAACCCAAATTTGAATAAGAAGATGCCCCTAATTCTACTTTTGCAACATCTTTCAATCGAACATTTGAACCATCAGAATTTGAACGAATAATAATATTTTCAAAATCTTTTACATTATCCAATCTGCCCTTAGTTTTTAATGTTATTTGTAAAGCTTGTTTTTCATCAGTAGGTAATTGACCTAACGCACCTGCCGTAATCTGAGTATTTTGAGATGTAACAGCTGATTTAATATCACTTGTAGAAACATTCAAGCCGGCCATTTTTTGTGGATCAAGCCATATTCTCATAGAATAATCACCTGCTCCGTAAACATTTACATCCGCAACACCATCAATACGTTTTAATTCATCTTTAATGTATATAGAACCATAATTTGTTAAGTCTAATTGATTCCAATTTCCGGACTCGGGATAAAGTGTTAAAATAATAGCTCCTGAACCGGAAGTCCTACTAACTGCTGTAACCCCTGTCCTTTGAACTTCTTCCGGCAATTGAGATTGAACCTGTTGAATTCTATTTTGAACATTCATCAAATTAACATTTTTATCAGAACCCACTTTAAAATATAAAGTTAAACTATAACTTCCATCATAAGATGTTGAAGTCATATATGTCATAT
>CAKUQA010000332.1 GCA_934675225.1 uncultured Candidatus Melainabacteria bacterium
TGTTTATACTGCTCAAGATGGAGAAGAAGCAGTTAATGCATTTAATAAATATAAGCCTGATTTGGTTGTTTTAGATGTAATGATGCCTAAGATGGATGGTTATGGAGTAACTAGAGAAATTAGAAGAACTTCAGATGTTCCTATTATCATTCTTACTGCTCTAGGTGATGTTTCGGAAAGAATTACAGGTTTGGAATTGGGAGCTGATGATTATGTAATTAAACCTTTCAGCCCAAAAGAATTAGAAGCTCGTGTAAAAGCAGTTTTAAGACGTACGAATAATAGAGAAACTGTTACTCCTACCGGTAAAGTAACAAAAAATGTTATTACAACAGGAAATATAAAAATAGATACAGCTCGCCGTCAGGTTTTCCGAAAGAATGAAAGAATTCGCTTGACAGGTATGGAGTTTAGCTTGTTAGAATTGTTAGTAAATAATTCCGGTCAAGCTTTTTCAAGAAATGAAATTCTGCAACATGTTTGGGCTTATCCGCCAGACCATCGCATTGATACACGAGTTGTAGATGTTCATATTTCAAGATTACGTTCAAAATTGGAGTCTGATCCTGCAAATCCTGAGTTGATTTTAACTGCTCGAGGTATAGGATACATGTTCCAAAGAATTAGCTAATGAGAGTAATTGTATTTGTAAAAAAGTTCCACATATAGAGTGGAACTTTTTTTATAAAAAGCCTTGATTTAAAGATTGTTTATGTTATCATGAAGAAGTAACTGGATATGGCGGGTGTCGTCAAGTGGTTAAGACCTCGGATTGTGGTTCCGATATGCATGGGTTCGAATCCCATCTCCCGCCCCATTTTTAGAATTAGCACCTTCGGGTGCTTTTTTATTATGAATGATAAGGGTTTTCAGGGTTCGAACATTTTCGTCATAACTTTCTTTTATTCTTCTCAAAGTTTCAAAGATTGGTTTAAGTTTGACTTCTAATGTAGTGTCAATGTGATTGTAAAGAATTTCTTCAAACAACATTCTTGCTAATACTATAATCGCAAAGCAATATGGGTGTTCAGTTGGAAATCTGTATAATTTCTTGAATAAAATGAAATTATGTTAATATCAATGATTATGAAAAGCCCCTATACCAAGATATTTATCTACAAAATCGGATATTGGTACATCTTGGTAATCGCCTGTTGCATTTGGATTTGCAAATCGAAGTTTTCCATTATGATAATCATAAACTGAACACCAATGAGCATCTCCTGTGCCTAGTGAATAATTACCGCCACCACCGGACACATAAGTCCGTCCTTTTCCAATTGTAGAGAGTTCTTTAACTTTTTGCTCAAGACTAAGCCATAGTGGAACATCACTCATATATTCAATAGGTGTCTTATTTATTTTTGGAACAAAGAATTTGTCAGTCCTTTCTTGATAATCTGGCCAATGATATCCACCTTGTCCTTTTCGTTCTAACATCTTTAAACCATAAGAAGTATCAGAAAGAATACCGTCATCTAATGCTTTTAAGTTGTTTAAATCAAAGGTCATTTTACTTGAGGTATCACCTAATGCATGTACAGTTACTTTATTACCATTTTGTTCAAACAACTGCAACATCTTTACTCTATTTGAGGGAACTTGCACCATATTATTAATAACTGCAATTGCTCCACAGTTATTAGAACTACCTTGAGCCATTGCATACCTATCAACCGCAGGGAATAGTAACTCATAGGTTTTCTTATCCATTTTCAAGGCTTGCCAACCTTGACTATCACGAACAAACATTTGTTCTCCAACGGAAAAGACATCTCCCTCAACGGTTTTCCCCAAGATTTCGGATTTGTTAAGAGAAGAAAATTGTTCATAATAATTACGACCTTCTGCAATCGCTTTCATATCTTGCTTGACTAATGGATTTGTATGTCCGTTAGGCATAACCAGTTTGGGATAATACTTTATTTTGCCACTATTATTTAATTTAATAAGTTCTAAGATGTCGTTATAATGTTCTTTATCATTAAA
>CAKUQA010000333.1 GCA_934675225.1 uncultured Candidatus Melainabacteria bacterium
CCTTATTCTGCTCCAAAAATGAGACGCGCGGAAGGTCAAAAAATCCCAATGGACATTTTAAAACAAATAAATTTACAAAAAGACGATATTATCCTATTGGAATACTACCCATTTAACAGATATACAAAATATTTTGATTTTTCTGATTACAGAGTTGTGGAAATAAACAAAGGAAATTTCCCTGAATATTTGTCTGCTGATACTGATTACAATAAAGCTCTTAAATCAGGGAAAGAAATATATAAAGACATTTTCAAAACAGAAAATAACCAATATTTTGAAACCATGCTTCAAAATAATGTTATTAATAACTTAAAAGAAGGACAAAGTGTTGCTGTGGTTGTTCTTGATAGCGTTTCTTTTATTCCACAACAAAGCATGCTTCAAATTGTAGAAAACGATAATTTGTATAATAAAGAACCATTATTATTCCTTACTTTTTCTTATCTAAAAAATCAGACAATTAAAGAAATGCTGAAAACATTGACTATTAGCAACTTTGCGCAAAAAGGAAATTGGACAGTTGCTAAATTTACAAAACTTAATAATACAGGAGAAAATTAGCAATTTTTTGCTTGTTTAAACCTATATATATATGGAAGGTTTCATCGTAGTAGGAAGATAAAATGAAAGTAGACTTAGTAAAAAATCAAAATTATGCTGCTGCAAACCAGAGAGCACAATTTCAAAGAGGTCAAAACACCTCCGGTTATGCTGGGCGTAGTCCTAATTTTACAGGCAATTATGCCGATAGAATTACAAAAAGCTTGCCACATGCAAAATCAATAGCAGCTATGAAAAATTTAGAATGGTTAAAAGGAGAAATCGGTGGTATTTTAATTACCGCTTTGGGTACAGGCTTAGTTGCACCAATTTTTATTGGTTTTAACCCATTTGTAAAAGCTCCAAAAAACGCAACTCCTGAACAAAAGAAAGAGAACGAAAATACAAAATTGTACACAGCTATGAGACAGCCAATTTCAGCTGTTTTAGCTATTATATTCCAAGCTAGTGTTCAAAAATATATTGATAAAGGTTTGGATTCTGTATTCAATGACCCGAGATTTTCTTCTGTAGCAGGTTTACACGTAGACCAACAAGAATTAAATACAAAAACATTCATTCAAGCAAAAATCAAAAAAGAAATGAAACAAGAAGGAAAAACAAAACCATCTTGGATTAAAGCATTATTTGATAGTGATGCTAAAAAAGCAAGAAAAGCTTATGATGAAGAATTTACAAGCAGAGTAAGCGCTAGACAAGAAGAACAACTTAACAAAGTTGCAGAAAAATTCCAAAACACAGGAAAAATTAATATCGGTAAAAGAACTCTTGATTTACCAACAACTTCAAGATTGTTAAATGAACAAATTGATTCTTATATTAATGATGCAAAAGCTTTACAAAAAACTCCTGAAACTATTGGGAAATACTTGGATAGAGCAGAACTATTAATCAAAAATGAAAAAGATATCAGGAACATATTCGGTCAAATTTCAGAAAAGAACGTAACAGCAGATGTTCAAAAACTATTATCAAAAGAAGAAGTAAGTCCTGAAATCAAAACGCTATTACAAGAGATATTAAACAAACCTGAAGATTTACAGTATAGCAGAATTCAAAGAACGCTTAAACGTATCGATTGTATCAAATATATGTGCAAAAATATCGGAGACGGCAAATTCTCTAGAGATTCATACCGCACAGCTTTGTTAGACAGAAACAAAGTTTTGGAAGACAGAATTGTAGAACTGACAGCCGCAAAAGTTGACCCAAAAACAGCAGACGAAACTGCTATTAAAAAAGCAATACAAAAAATAGCTAAACAATGCAGTTTTGAAGATGTTGAAGGAAGTATTTCCGGGTGAGAAGATTGTTCTGATCGAGAATGAATTTGGCGAGATCGGTATCGATGGAGGATTCCTCAAGGATGCCGGTGTACAGATCACAGAGATGAACTCCGGCTGCATCT
>CAKUQA010000334.1 GCA_934675225.1 uncultured Candidatus Melainabacteria bacterium
TTGTCATTGACAGGTGAAGGTTACGTTGCTTCTATGTACAAACAATATGGTAAAGTTGTTTCTCCAATGGGTTGCAGAGCGTTTCTTTCTCCTTGGTACGAAAGAGGCGGTATTCATAAAGCTGATGAAAATGATAAACCGATTTTTGTTGGTAGATTTAATATCGGTGCAATCAGCTTGCACTTACCTTTGATTTATGCAAAAGCTCAAAAAGAAAGCAAAGATTTTTATGAAGTTCTTGATTACTATATGGAATTAATCAGAAAAATTCATATCAGAACTTATGATTATCTTGGAGAAATGAAAGCTTCTACTAACCCTCTTGCTTATTGCGAAGGAGGTTTCTTAGGCGGTCATTTAGGTATCCATGACAAGATTAAACCTGTATTGAAATCTGCAACAGCTTCATTCGGTATTACTGCTTTGAACGAATTGCAAGAACTTTATAACGGAAAATCATTGGCTGAAGATGGTGCTTTTGCTTTGGAAGTAATGGAATATATCAATAAAAAAGTTGATGAATACAAAGAAAAAGACGGATATCTTTATGCAATATATGGTACTCCTGCTGAAAACCTTTGTGGTTTACAAGTAAAACAATTTAGAAAAAAATACGGTATTGTTAAAAACGTATCTGACAGAGGATATGTTTCAAACAGTTTCCACTGCCATGTTTCAGAAAACATTACTCCTATCCAAAAACAAGATTTGGAAAAACGTTTCTGGGATTTGTTAAACGGTGGTAAAATTCAATACGTAAAATATCCTGTTTCATACAACACAGGTGCAATTGAAACACTTGTTAACCGAGCTATGGATTTAGGTTTTTACGAAGGTGTAAATTTGGCTCTTTCATATTGTGATGATTGCGGACACCAAGAATTGAATATGGATGTTTGCCCTAAATGTGGTAGCAGAAACTTAACTAAAATTGATAGAATGAACGGTTATCTATCTTATTCAAGAGTAAAAGGTGATACTCGTTTGAACCAAGCTAAAATGGAAGAAATTAAAGATAGAGTGAGCATGTAATGAGATATCACAACATAACAAAAGAAGATATGCTTAATGGTGAGGGCTTGCGGTCTGTTTTGTGGCTTGCCGGTTGTACTCATCATTGTAAAAATTGCCAAAATCCTATTACTTGGGATATAAATGGTGGTATACCGTTTGATGAAGCTGCTAAGCAAGAATTATTCGAGTCTTTGGAACCTGATTATGTTTCCGGAATTACTTTTAGTGGTGGAGACCCTTTACATCCTCAAAACAGAAAAGAAGTTTTTGCTTTAGCTAAAGAGATAAAAGAAAAATTCCCGACTAAAACGGTTTGGTTATATTCAGGATTTTCGTGGGAAGAATTCAATAATATTCCTGAAGTAAAATATTTGGATGTAGTTGCTGATGGTGAATTTATAGAGGAGTTGAAGGATGTAAGATTGCCTTGGGTTGGAAGTTCTAACCAAAGGGTGATTGATGTTCAAAAAACTCTTGCAACAGGCGAAGTTTGCTTGTACAAAAGTTAGGACAAAAAACTTTTGTACTAGGGTTTTGTCATGTTGAGGCGAAGCCGAAACATCGCATTGTTGGTGAAATGTTTAAGAGATTCTTCGCTTTGCTCAGAATGACGGAATTAATTTTCTTTTTTCATTAGGGCGAGGGGTATATAAAAGTGTTGGAAATATGAAAGAAAGAAACTTATCTGATAAGGTCTTTTCACGTTTCACTTCTCACTTTTCACTAAAGTTTCATTCTATAGCCTTAACGCCATATTGCATTTATTCTTAGCTACATTGGGAATGGATAAACAAATTCTCTTTTTTATAATGGCTTTGTATAAGGAGAAAAAATTATGTCTATGTTTTGTTTTCAATGTGAGCAAACTTTTAAGGGGGAAGGATGTACAATTCAGGGAGTTTGTGGCAAAAAGCCGGATACTGCAAATCTTCAAGACGAATTGACGAGTAG
>CAKUQA010000335.1 GCA_934675225.1 uncultured Candidatus Melainabacteria bacterium
GATAATGCCTTAAATTGTATTAACAAATCTCTTAAAATAATGAGTAATAACCTCCTAGACCTAAAATCGTTAGACAATTTCAATTTAAAAAAATGCAATATTAAAAAGGTTCTGGAAGAAGGTATCAAACTAGCAAATGTTTATACTTCAGAAAAACAAATATCAATTACAAAAAATATAAATGAAGATGCAATTGTATACATTGATGAAAACAAATTTTTAGCCTGCATTGTAAATATAATAAAAAATGCAATAGAAGCAATCGAAAAAAGAGGAGAAATAAATATTTCTCTTGAAATAAATAATAATAATGTTCACATAAAGATTTCTAATAACGGAAATCCAATCTCTCCGGAAAAACAAAATGCCATATTTGAAGAAGGATTTACAACTAAACAAACAGGTTCCGGATTGGGTTTACATATTTGTACAAATAATTTAAAAGCCCAAAATGCAATATTAAAATTGAATTGTTCAACCCCTCAAAAAACAGAATTTGAAATAATTTTACCTATTTACAATTAGTAACATTGTAACAATTTTTAATTTTCTCATGTTTTTATAAATATATAGGGAAAAATTATAGGGAAAATTATGGACTTTTTCAACTCTCTTTCTCAAGTTGCAAAAAACAGAAACAATTTCAAACAATGGGAAAACAATCAACATAACGAGGAAACTCAACGAGAAGAACTCGCAAAGAGACGTCAATATACTCCTGCTGAATTGCAAAAAGCAAAAGAATTTGGAGAAACAATTATTGATGTTGTTGATGTTATGGATAACCATTCTGAAAATGTTGCAGAAAACGTTGAAACAGCTGTAGACCCACTATCCAGTATTGCAACTATGATAACTTTTTTCGGTGGCAACTGGCTTGTTGGAACAAAGAGTACTCAAAATTTACAAAACCAAATTTCTAAAATAAAAAGAGATACTCGTGAGAGTGAACAATTTAAACAATTAGAAAAACGTGTTGAAGAATACTACAAGAAAAACAACAAAGAATATTTCCCTTGGGACATTTTAAACAAGAGAAATATTAAAAAGATTAAAGATCCTGATTTACGCAAAGATCTTTCCGTAATGAAAAAACAACTCGGCGAAAAGACAGGCAAACTTAATAAACAAATAATAAGAAACCATGGTCTGGTTGGACTTGCTACCGTTGGAGTATTTATACTTTCTACAATTTTTGAAGCTAAATTACAAACTGACAGTTCAAAAATTGCACGTTTTCAAGCGAGAAAAGCTCTTGATGATCCAAAAGAATTTGTAACATATACTCCTGAACAAATTGCAGCAGCTAAAAAAGAACTTGCAGAACATCCGGAATTATTAAAGAAAGAAAAGAAATCAACTTTAAAATCAGGGATGTTCAAATCCATCTATGGAATAATCCGAGACAAACGAGCTTATAACAAGGATAAATCAGCAAGAGAGGATAATTCTAAAAAGATAACTCGTCCTCTTACTAAAGAAGAACTTATCCAAGCAGAAAAAGATAAAGAAGTAATCCAAAGAACAGTCCGCATAATTAACAACGAAGCTGAAAAGAATTCCGAAAACATGGAAGCTGCAGCAAACGTTATTATGAATACAACACCAATCTTAGGTGCTACAGTCGGTGCTGCTACAGGTTGGATTTTAGATAAACTAAAAGTTCTTGACAAATTTGTTAATAATACTATTGAAAAAGAAGGAAATGCTGACTCTAAAAAGTTATATGATGAACTAAAAAATAGTAAAAAAACAGGATTTGCATATTTTAGACAATGGTCTAAATTCAAAGAATCCATGTATGACAACAGTATTAAAAACAAAACAAATTCTGAAGTTGGCAATGTTAAAGCAAAAGCCCCAAAAGCCAATTTTGGCAAAATGGTTAAGAAAATGTTTGCAACAGGATTTGCTCATAAAACCGGTAAACAATGGATTTTAGGAGCTATTGGTAGTGTTG
>CAKUQA010000336.1 GCA_934675225.1 uncultured Candidatus Melainabacteria bacterium
ATAGCGGCAAAGGGATATGATGATAATGCGTTATGGGCTTCAAAAGGTTGCTTGAGAGAAAATGGAAAATTAATTTTATTGTTGAGCACGAAAGAGCTAATAATAATGAATAAGATGCACATGGTTCAAGACCAACCATGTGATTACATGTTGGATAAATTAGACGAGTTCCTTATGAGCCTTGAAAAATAACTTTAAAGCAAATTAAAAATATTTATTTTGTTAGTCTTAAAAATTTACATTAGCAAAACTAAAGAATAGGGTGACTGGGAGGATACGTTTTGGAGAGAAACGTTATTAGTGAAATTAATAATGGCTTGCACACTGCTTTTTTTGACTGTAATACAGATTCCAATCTTGCGTACAGACCGCAGTTCATTACCAACGACCATAAACGCGGAATTAAGGTTCTGACACATATTGAAAACCAGTTGATGCATTGTGATGAATTTTCAATTAGTGTGGCTTTCATTAGCCGAAGTGGTTTTGTAGAGCTGTCGGAAACTCTTAAGGAACTAGAAAGAAGAGGCATCAAGGGGCGGATTTTGACTACGGATTATCTACATTTTAGTGATCCGTATGCGTTGGACAGGCTTGCTGATCTAAAAAATGTAGAGTTAAAAATGTATCATGTCGATGAAGCTGGCGTAGGATTTCACACAAAGGGATATTTGTTTAAAGAAAGTGGGATTTATAGAATTATTATAGGTAGTTCCAATATGACACAGACTGCTTTGTCGACAAATATGGAGTGGAATACACAGCTTGTAAGTACTGAACAGGGTGAGATGGCACAATCTATCGTAAAAGAGTTTGAAATTCTTTGGACGGATGAGGCGTCCTATTCTTATGAAGAATTTAGTGAAGTATATAGGAAAGAATATAAGCGCAAAAAACAGATTGATAAGTTGGTTCGTGAGCAACAAAAAATTGCTTTACAGGAAGAGATTATAGATTATGATGCATACAAATTAAAACCGAATAAAATGCAGGAAGAATTTATTTGCAGTGTGCATGATTTAATTGAACGTGGAGCAAAGAAAGCGTTGCTTATTAGTGCCACTGGTACAGGAAAGACATATGCATCTGCGTTTGCCATGCGAAATGAAAAACCGAAGAAAGTTCTGTTTATTGTGCATCGTGAATTGATTGCAAAACAGGCATTAAAGAGCTATAAAAAGGTGTTTGGAAGTACGAAGAAAATGGCTCTGTTGTCGGGAAGTTCTAAAGAATATGATGCCGATATTTTATTTGCAACGATGTCAATGATGGCAAAATCAGAAACTTTGGAAAGATATAAAGTCGATGAATTTGACTGGATTTGTATTGATGAAGTTCACCGTGCAGGGTCAGAAAGTTACCAGAAAATTATGAATTATTTTCAACCGGATTTCTGGCTTGGAATGACAGCCAGCCCGGAAAGAACAGACGGATTTGATATATTCAATTTGTTTGATCACAACATTGCATATGAAATTCGTTTGCAACATGCGTTAAAAGAAGATCTACTTTGTCCGTTTCATTATTTTGGCATCACTGATATAGAGATTGACGGAGAGAGCGTAGATGATAAAACTGATTTAAGAAATTTTTCTTATCTGGTTTCAGATACAAGAGCTCGATACATTCTCGAACAGGCAAATTATTTTGGTCATAGTGGCGAAAGAGTAAAAGGTTTAATCTTTTGTAGTGGGAAGAAGGAGGCGCAGGAACTTTCTACAAAGTTTAATGAATATGGTTATTATACAACTGTGTTGACTGGAGCAAATTCGGAAAAGGAGAGAGAAAAAGCGATTAATCTTCTGACGAGAGAGCTCACTACAGATGAGATAGAAAAACATGAAAAAGATATCCGCGAGCATGTAGAAAAACATACGGATGAAATGCCATTTCTGGATTATATTTTTACAATAGATATTTTTAACGAAGGCGTTGATATCCCTGAGATTAATCAGGTA
>CAKUQA010000337.1 GCA_934675225.1 uncultured Candidatus Melainabacteria bacterium
TTTTTCTACTTCCCTATTTTCTACAAATTCTAATTCCATTTATCTTTCTCACTAATTTATATAAAATATTTGTCTATTATACTATTTTTTATTAAACTTGCAAAGTTCCAAACAAATCGTAATCGTCTGCTCTGTCTATTAAAACATCTACAATATCTCCAGGAACTACTGTCTCTTTAGAATCCGCATAAACCATTCCATCTATTTCCGGAGCATCATGCTGAGACCTCATCAAAATTAATCCATCGTCAGTAAAACCTTCTACTATACAAGGTAAAACTTTTCCAACATAAGATTCATTTACTTCTCTGGAGATTTTCTTTTGTAAAGTCATAAGTTTTTTAAATCTTTGTTTTTTTATTTTTGCAGGAACTTGATTTTCCATAGAATAAGAAACTGTATTTTTTTCTCGAGAATATTCAAATACCCCCATTTTTTCAAATTTTACACGTTTTACAAATTCATAAAGATCATTAAATTGTTCATCAGTTTCACCGGGATACCCGACAATAAATGCGGTTCTGATTGAAACATCAGGAATTTTAGTTCTTATTTTATTTACAAGAACCTCATAATCCATAACAGGTCTCCTCATAGCTTGCAAAATTTCGGCATTACTGTGTTGCAAAGGCAAATCAATATATTTAACAACTTTATCTAATTTTGCAATTGCATCTATCAATTCATCCGTAACCTGTGTCGGATAAGCATACATTATTCTTATCCACCCTAAACCTTCAATTTTATTTAATTCTTCCAATAATTTAGGCAACATTTGTTTTCCATACAAATCAATACCATAACTGGTTGTATCTTGAGCAATAAGAACAATTTCAGTTACACCTTTTTTCACCAAAGAATTTGCTTCTTCTAAAATATTTTCAATTGTTCTGGAATGGTATTCTCCTCTAAGTTGAGGAATAATACAATATCCACAATGATAATTACAGCCATCGGCTATTTTTATATAAGAACTTGCTCCAACTGTAATTTGTTGTCTTTCAATATTTTCAGGATAAATATACTCAGGTTTTTCTGAAACATGTTCCATGTACCCTTTTTTATCTCCGACAACTTTATCGACAACATCAACTATTTCTTTTATATCAGAAGTTCCAATCATACCGGAAATTTCCGGAATAGCTTTTTTTAATTCTCCTTTATATTTTTGAGGCAAACAACCGGTAACAATGACTTTTTTACCATCCTGAACCATCTGTAAAATAGATTGAACCGACTCTTTTTCTGCATCATGAATAAAAGAACAGGTATTAACAACTACAATATCAGCATCTTTCTCATCCAAAGTAACTTCATGCCCTCTTTGAGCCAAAAGTCCAAGCATAAGTTCAGAATCTACCAAATTTTTTGCGCATCCGTGATTTAATAAAGCTATTTTCATATTTTACCTCTTTTAAAACCACTTTAGCATGAATAAAAAATTTTGTAATCACTACCATGGATAATCGCTTTTAATTTGCCATCCATCTTTCATAATTTTTGCAGCACAAGAAAAACCACTTGCGGTTTTTGAACATTCTGAATTTATAGAATTAGTATTGTTTTTATAGCGGAAAGGTCTAATTCCATCTTCGGTTCTAACAAAAATAAACATATCTTTTCCTGCTACATTCAGTCTTGCAGCTCCATTTATATCAACTATAACAATTTCATTTGTAGCATAACCATCTTCATTAGTAGGAGCACCTTCCCTAATAGAGATAGAATATAATATACCATCAGAAGTCAAAATTCCTGTCCTTAAATCATCTCTTGCAACAGTATAAGTGCATTTTCCTCCATTTGTAAAAAGCCAAGGGTAGTCATTATCATAACCACATTCTTTAGAAGTTTTGCAAAGTTTAGTTTCTTTAAAATAAGGTTGCCAATATTTTTGTACATAATCAAGAGGCATCATATCATCAGTACTATCCCAATATTGATAATCACCATTATCT
>CAKUQA010000338.1 GCA_934675225.1 uncultured Candidatus Melainabacteria bacterium
GTATTATACTCACCCTGCCTAGTAGATTTATATTTTGGAATAAGACAATCAGCATTTTCATGTTTTCTGTAGGCTTGAATCCATCTGCGAAGTGTTCCAATTGAAATAGATCCAAGAAAATTATATGCTTTTGGTAAAAATAGTCCAGTGTTGTATAAGTCTAAAAAATCTGAATCTGACTCTTTTATTGTTTTGTAGTTTTTTCGTTTTTCAAGAGCGGCTTTTACAATGTTCATTCTATGATTTCGAGTAAGTTTGGCTTTATCTGTTACGAGAGTTTCAGATTTGTAATTCAAAGGAACAAGTTCTGTTGATTTGTTTTCTGCTTCTCTAAGTTTTTGTTGAAGTTCCGGTTCTAAACTGGAAAGCAGGATTTCATAAGAAGTTCCTCCATTGACTTTAACTTCACGAGAGATATATTTGCTTTCAGGTTTATTAATTTCTAATCGTAAAGAACGAGTGCTTTTTAAACATTTGGCTTTTGATATTTCTTTAATATTAATATAACTATCTTTCATCAAGGAACACATTAGCTCTGAAGATGATAAATTGGAACACCACTTCCGAGCATTGTGTCCGTTTCGTATCAATTGAAAAATTTTTCAAAAAACTAAAATTCTCAAAATGGACTTTGCCTAAAATACTCATACCATTTGTCAAAAGCCCTCGTTGGGCTAAAACACAGGATACACCTTACTTATAATCTATTTTACCCAAATAAATCACATCATCTGTCAAACCAACTTTTGTCCACTTAGACCGTTTTGAATGACAAATGGTTTGATTACTTCCAACCCCTCAAACGCACTAATAATGCCAATTACCAAAAATAATTGTAAAAGAACACATGAAATGATTTCTTGTAACACTTGGTTTGATTATTTAGGGCAAAAGGTTTCATAAAATTAGAAACATTTTCGGAATATAAACAGATAGAATTTAGACAAAAATTCTTCAATTTTAAGCAAGATATTCTTTATGATAAAATAGCAATATGAGTAGTATTGTTTATGAACCTTTAAAATTAATGAGAAAAGACGGTAAAATGGTTGATGCCGTTTATTATAACAATGCTGATATAGAAAACGTTGAGATTTTAAATATTAAAGAGCTTAAGTTTGAGGGGAAAGCCGTAAAAGATATTAAAAAAGCAGATATTCATAATGCTGTTCTAAAAAATGAAGATAAAATCTATGTGCAAAATAACAAAACTAAAATGGTTGCAGGTTTATCAAAAAAGCATTTGAATAAAATCATATCAACAATTTTCACTCGTGATGTTGAAAGCAGATACGCTTACATAAAGAAAGAATTAATATCTAACGTTGATACAATATTCTATAAATCAATTTCAATTTTAAGACACAATGAGCTTAAAAGACCTTTGTTATTTGATACTCAAATAATTCATAGATTTGCAGTACCAATAAAAATTGGTGGTTTATTCTTTTTAGCAATGATTACAGTAAAAGAAAGACTTGATTATAAAGAGGTTATGATTGACGAATTTTCAATCTATGACTTATATTCAAAACACAGCGATATCGAAAATAACTGCGATATAAACTTACTAATTAATTTTGTTAAAGAAAACCTTTTATCAATATATTAATAAAAGAAAAACATCTAGTAGTTCCTCTACGGCTTCTGCAAGAATTAATCTTGTGACCTTCCGTAGCCATACCAGATGTTACTTACATTATTTACGATAAACCCTGTTTTGTCAAGATATATCGCCAATAAAATTATTTAAATTTACGTATAAAATCAGAAATATCTAAATTCATTTATACAATACATATTCATTTTCATTCATGGTACTGACACATTACATTGCAATCAGAAAAATTGGAACATCAATTCCGACCTTTGTGTCTGTTTTGAATCAATTAAATTTTTTCATGTCACAGGAATTTTGAAAAAATTTTTTTCCTAATTTTTCGGCACTCTTTCGGAG
>CAKUQA010000339.1 GCA_934675225.1 uncultured Candidatus Melainabacteria bacterium
CAACTAAAAAAGTATTAATGTTTGAAGCGGAGGAATAATTATGGAAGAAAATGAAAAAGAAACATTCCAAGAAGATCAGGAATTAAAAGAAAAAATGGCAATAGAATTTCCTGACTGGGATTTATTACCACCTGCTGTACTAGTAAAAAGGCATAAAGATGAGCAAGCTAATTAGTTATGCACAATGGTGCGAAGTATTTAATAAAATAGAAAATTGGGAAATCGGTCATACAGATTCCGATATTATTAATGCAATTGATAATGGAACTATTGATTGGGTATCAGGAGTTGCAGAACGATTTACAAATCAGATTCTTACTCTGATAAATAAAAGATTTACCAAATTGGAAACTTTTTATAATGCTAGGATTAAAACCTGCTATGACCAATTCAATTTGTCAAATTTGCTTATTTTATTTCGAAAAGAATTAGTATTCTTAAAACATTTAGCGAATATTCCGGCAATTCCAGAAAGCGTAAGTAAGCAGATAGTTAAAGAAATTGAAGATTATGCTGAAAACGTACAAAAAAGTTTACTAGAAAGTGCCAAGAAAGATTTGTCAGGAAGCTTAAAACAAATAATTTTGGATATCAAGATTAATAATATTTAAAGGAAAAACAATGACAACAAAAGATGATTTTGCAAAGAAATTAAGACGGTATTTAATAGCAAGAATTCCATTTGTATTTATCAATTCTATTGAAAGGAATAGAGTATTAGAAACCTTTGTAGATGTAAATAAAAATCTTCATTTGCCAATTTATGTACATACTCTATCTAAAGGAATGTATGATTTGAGCAACTCTAATATTGTTAATGAAGATAAATCTTTACCAGGTGCAATTGACTATATTAGCCAACAAATAATTCAACGTCAAAATATGACCTTTATTCTAACCGAAGTAACTGACATTGGTGATGATACAATAACTGCAAGACACTTATTAGATTTAGTTACATTAGCTGAAGAAAAAGGTGCAGTTATTGTTATATTAAGTGATAAGCCTGCTTGGAAAAGGTTACAAAGATTAGGAATGTCTTTAACTTTAGAATTGCCGGATGAAGATGAAATTTTATCTATTATCAAAGAAGCTATAGAGCCATATTCAACAAGCATTACCAATGAATGGGATGAAAATGATTATAAAAAAGCTGCCAATGCGTTTGTTGGGCTTAGTAAAATAGAAGTTCAAAATATCATTGCAACATTAATTGCTAAACGTGCCATCAAGAAATCTGACATAACAGAATTGATTTTAACAAAAGATTCAATGTTTTCAAACATTGCAGGATTAGAAAAAGTAAATTGTAGTCAAAAGGATATCAATGTTGGAGGACTTAGTGGATTAAAAACTTGGTTAGATAATAAGAAAAATTTATTAAGTCCAGAAAAGAAAGAAATCCTACAAAAGAGAAATATAAGATTACCACGAGGAGTTTTGCTTGTTGGAGTTCCCGGTTGTGGAAAAAGTTTACTTGCGAAATTTATAGCATCATCTTGGCAATTACCTCTATATAGACTTGATTTTGCAACTATTCAAGGAATGTATGTCGGACAATCTGAAAACAGATTGAAAGATGCTTTGTCTTTGGCTGATACCGTTTCCCCTTGCATTCTATGGATAGATGAAATTGAAAAAGGTTTATCTGGGGCGGCAGGACTTGATTCTTCCGGAGTATCTACACGTATGATTGGACAATTTTTGTTTTGGTTACAAGAATCTTTGAAATTTGTATTTGTAGTAGCAACGGCTAACGATGTATCAAAACTTCCTCCGGAATTACTTAGAAAAGGGAGATTTGATGAGTTATTTTTTGTAGATTTACCTAAAGATAGTGAAAGAAAAGAAATTATCAACATTTATACAAAACAATTTTTAAGCCAAACTCTTGACGATGAAATGCTAAACAAATTAGTAGGTTTATCTG
>CAKUQA010000340.1 GCA_934675225.1 uncultured Candidatus Melainabacteria bacterium
GATTATAAAAGAAGCTTTTGAACCAATAGCTATGGCTGGAGGACTGTTTGCCTGTATGTTATGGGGATTTAGACGAGCTATGTTTGCGAATGAATCAGGTTTGGGAACAGCTCCTATAGCTTTTTCTGCTGTTAAAACTAATAATGCTGTTGCACAAGCTTTTATTGCCATGCTCCAACCTTTTGTTGATACAGTAATTGTTGGTTCAGCAACTGCTTTTGTAATTGTTGTTTCAGGAGAATATTTACATACATCAGGAATTGCAGGTATTGAATTAACATCAAAAGCATTTGGTTCAGTATGTCCGTTTTTCCCAATATTGTTGACTTTTATGGCTAGTTGTTTTGTTTTGTCAACGATGTTATGTGGTTCTTATTATGGAATTAAGGCTTGGAATTATTTATTTGGCGAAACAAAATTGACAACAAGGACTTTTCAGGTTATATATTGTATATTCATAATTATTGGTTCTGCCATGAACTTTAAAAGTATAATAAATTTGTCAGATGCGTTTACTTTGTTTTTGGCTGTTCCGAACTTGATAGCAGTATTTATGTTGTCAGATGTGATAATGAAAGAACTGAAAAGATATTGCAAAAAATATAATGTAGGTTTATTTAAAAACAATAACGAGGAGAGAGAATGATGAAGAAAGATTGTCTGGAGATAGTAAGAGCTAAATGTGAAAGCTGTAAGGCTTGTGCATTGGGTGCAACACGTAATAATATAGTTTTTTCTGACGGAAATCCTTCTACTGCAAAAATTGTACTTATCGGTGAAGCTCCGGGAGAAACAGAGGATGAAACAGGTAGACCGTTTGTTGGTAGAGCCGGACAACTTTTGAATGATTTTCTTAAAGAAGCCGGTATTTCAAGAGAAGAAGATGTTTATATTATTAATACAGTAAAATGCAGACCTCCGAAAAATAGAGTGCCTTCTGATGAAGAAAAAGCAACTTGCAGAAAATTTTTGGATGCTCAAATTGATATTATCAATCCGAGAGCAATTGTACTTTGCGGTGCTACAGCATTGAAATCTTTTGTAAATCTTGATAAAAAACAAACTATTTCAAAGGTTAGAGGTCAATGGATGACTATTAATGTTGATGGTAAAGATTATAGAGCTATTACTATTTTCCACCCATCTTATTTGTTAAGAAATCATTCTTTGGAAGAAGGTTCTCCAAGAAGATTGATGAAACAAGATTTGGCTAATATCAAGAACGAAATTTTACCTGATGTTGATCATTCTCAGGATGATGTAAAAGCTGAGTTTATGAACACATCAAGAGAAATAGCTATGGTATAGTTTTATAAATATATTCTGTATGACAAAAACGGAGAACTTTTAACTTCTCCGTTTTTTTATTGTTTTATGATTAGTTATGCTAAATAGTTGAAAGAGTATGAGTTTAAGGTTTTCATTTCTGGGTTAAAATGTTGAGCATTTGAGGCTATTGGGTTGATATCTTTAATTGAACCTGATGCGTATGCTTTTGTCCCTTTTACTCTACGTTCGCCAAAATATGATTTTACCAAATTATTGTTTTTGTCATAAACATTTGTTTCAAAGCCAAGCATATTGTTGTTTCCGTATGCAGTGACAATTCTTTTTTGAGTGTTGCCGTTTGGAAGTTTTTTTGATGATAAAAATTGCCCTGCGTGGGGAGCTTCTTCTCCAAATTGCCATAATTTAACAGCTTTTTGTCCAATAGGGTTAGTTTTATTGCGAACATGAGTTAGAAGTCGGTTTGAAATATCAACAGTTAATCCCATTTGAAATCCTTTCTATTCTTTTTCTGTTTATGTAAAAAAGGAAAGTTTTATTAATTGATATCTTGTAAACATTTATTAATTTTTTATTATTGACTTTTTTATTTTTTCTTTTTATTATTGGCAAAAAATGGAGATGTGTGTATG
>CAKUQA010000341.1 GCA_934675225.1 uncultured Candidatus Melainabacteria bacterium
CGTCCAATGCTTTGATTTTAGAAGATTTTAAAATCCTACATTTTTTTACATTTCCATTTCTATCAAGAGTTAAAGCCATTTGCACCAACAAATCCTTTTGACCTTTAGCAAGAATGTCAATTTGTTTTCTTGGTGGAACTTTCCAACTCTTTACAACTTTTTCTTGAACTTCTTTTACATAAGGAGCATAGTCCACATATTTGCCATCAGGACTATAAACAAAAGATTCAGTTCCAGACACAAAAACCTGAACAGCGTGTAATTTACCTGACGGATAATCATAAATAATCCTTGATTTCATAAGTTCAGGACGTCTAAATGAAACAAATTTCAACTCATTTGAATCAATATTATAAATAAGTTCAGCATTACCATTTTTTACGTAATGATAAGACTTATTTTGTGTATCATCATCCTTTACCAAAGTAAAATCGTGATAATATTTTGGATATTTATCTGTTTTAATTTGAGTTCTAATCTTGCTGAAAATAATAGCAAGCGTCTCATTTACTTGTTCATAGTTTTTACTTTGAGAAGGTTGTAAAAAATCAGGTTCAACCTTAACATAAGCACCAGCTAAAGCACTTGATGCCATCAAACACATTGTAATACACAATATTAAAAACTTTTTCATAATGTAACTCCGTATGTCGATTGTAACACAAACATAAAAAAAGTAAAAAGCAGCCAAAAAGCTTATACTTTAAGGGCTCATAAATCTTTGTAAAGTTTTCTTCATAATTGATATAAAACCCTAAAGTTTTTATAAAAAAATCCGATATAAAAAATGTCAAAGAAATCTTGACATTGTAAAAAAAATAATTAATAAGGAGTAGAAAGCAGAAAAAAATAAGAGGGTATGAGAGTATGACATCAATTAGTTCAGTCAGCAATTCACAAGCGGCTGCAATTTCGAGTTATAAAACAGAAACAGAATTGAGTTCATCAACAAAACTTAAATTAGAAGCTTTGGGAATAGATCCTTCATCGGTGACATCCGAAGCACAGGCACAAACACTAATTGCGCAGGCGGAGGCTGCGAAACAACAAAACAACGCAGGACAGCAACAACAAGGAGGTAATTCATCAGAGCAAGAGCTTTTAACGGAAGCAAAAAGTCTTGCATCACAAGTTGGCGTAACAGTATCAAGTAACGATTCGCTAGACACAATTGTTGATAATATTTCTAAAGAAATTCAAGTAATGTTGAATTCTGGAGATAAATCAAAAGAGTCAACAGCACAAAGTTTTCAGACGCAACTGGCAAGTATTTCCGAAAGAGCAGAGACTATTCAGTCAACACAACAGAATATTTTTAATGTAATGAATATGATTTCTGTAAGCAACAAGTACGCCTTGGGCTTGTAGGAAAAGTTTTCATAAAAAACTGAGATTTAATAAAAAATTTGAACGGCTTTCAATATATTGAAAGCCGTTTTTGTACTTTTACCAAATTGGTAATCGCGTACCTATTGCATAGTTTTTGCATAATCAATATTGATAGACTCTGAATCAAGTTCAGAGTGACGAGTTCGTCATTCTGAGCGAAGCGAAGAATCTCCTGAATATTTTTCCTGCCATGCGATGTTTCGGCTTTGCCTCAACATGACGAGACTTTCCACTCGCCCCGACGGAGCGAGAGTAGATTGTCATAGTCTTTCTGAACGAATCGAAAAATCTACTAAATATTTTACATTATTTTAACAACTTATCAGCTTCTGTTATTTCTCTCAAAACCCTGCACGGATTTCCAACAGCAACAACATTTGATGGAATGTCTTTTGTTACAACACTTCCTCCACCGATTACAACATTATCTCCAATCGTAACCCCAGGCATTACAGACACATGCCCGCCAAACCATACATTATTTCCAACTTTTATCGGATAAGCATACTCAATACCGGAATTTCTTT
>CAKUQA010000342.1 GCA_934675225.1 uncultured Candidatus Melainabacteria bacterium
AATTTTCTTTTTCAGAGTTTTAAAAGAGTCTGAAGTTTTCTTTTCTATGGAAGCTTTTAGTTCTCCCATTATGGCTGTTAATTTCTCAGAAATATCTGCTAATTTTTGTTGAATTGTTTGTATTGCATTTGAGATAGTTGTTGGTATATTTGCAATTGTTCTGACAATTCCACCGAGAGTTGTATTTAGTATAAAATTTATAGGTTTAGCTATAATTGCCGGAGTGTTTTGGATAAAAAAATTTGATATATTTGCAAGTTTTTGGCTTGCGTTCATTAATGCATTTTGAAATGCTCTAACATTGTTTGCAAAAGCTTGTGCATCTTGTTCTCTTTGAAGTTTTGCCATTTTTTGAGCTTTTAACATAGCTCCTATTGCTGCACATTCATTCCAACTCATTTCTCCGGGTTTTGCTGAAAAATCTGCTTTTTTCATACCGCCACTCATTCCGCTGCAAATCGGGCATGCACCCTGTGGAAGCCCGTGCGGACAGGTCCCAATTTTTGAATTATTGGATTGTATTGCTGTTAAAGACATTAAAAAATCCTCTTTTTCAAGAGGTTCCAAAAGAAGTTCGTTCAATCTGTGCGTAAACGAATTCATTTTGAGCATTCCGGCTATTACGGCTGCGCCAGCAGTTGGAGATATTCACTCCATTTCCTCTATAATAAAAGGGTAAAATAATCAACGATTGAATGTCAATAGATGTTAACCTTTCTTAAAATTAGCCACTTGTGCATTTGCCTTATTTTTTTTCTCGGGTTACAATTGATTTATGGTAGTAGAGGAACAATTATATTCTGACATCCCGCCCACAAAGCTGAGGAATAAAGAGGAGAAATTTAAACCAGCTAAAACTAGTAGATTTTGGCTATGGGTTGCGAGCATGTTTTTCTTTAATATGCTTCAAAATCGTTTTTTTTCTTTTAGGTATAGAGGTGAAGAAAATTATTTTGATGCTGAAAAAGATGTCCCAACAATTCTTTTTGCTCCGCATTGTAATTGGTGGGATGGAATTGTGTTATACAACACAACACATAGAATTTTCCATAAAGAAATTCGATTAATGGTTGAAGAATTAAATAGATTTCCTCTTTTGCGTCGTGGAGGAGCTTATTCTGTTAATAAAAAATCTCCTCAATCTGCGATGAAAGCTTTGCAATATTCTGTAGATGTTGTAGGAGACTTGAGAAATATTCTTTGTATTTTTCCACAAGGGATTATTCGTCCGCCTCATTTCAGACCGATAGAATTTCAAACAGGCTTGGCGTATATTGCAGAAAATGCTGTAAAAAGATACGGTAAAGTAAATCTTATACCAATGGCCGTTGATTATGCTTTCTTTAGAGACAACAGACCGGAAGTTGTTGTTGAATTCGGAAAAAGAATTGAACTTCGTCAGGGTAATGAATTAGATAAAATGAGCAGAAAAGAACTTACTCATTATCTTGAACATGCTTTAACAGAAACTTGTGATAATCAGTTTAAAGAAATTTCACAAGGCGATGTGTCTAAATATAATATATTATTTAAACAACATTTGAAATGGTACAGACGTATAGAACAACGTTTAAAAAGAATAGACTTACCACCTGTTTCTGATGTTTAATCATTAGCTTTAATTAAACTGTTTATGCATTGTACCGCTTGAACGATTTTTCTATGTTTTTAGAAATCGTATTTTTGATTGTGTCATATTCTGTTGTTAATGATGAAATTTCAGTATCTAAGTTTTTCATTTTTAGGTCTAAAGTTTCTTCTTTTGAATTTAATTTAGCTTTTTCTGTATTATATTTAGCTTCTGCTTGTGCGATTTTTGTATCGTCAGAAACTTCTTTTATATAAGAATCTGTTGCATAATTTCCTTGATAATAATAACCGTCGTCTTTTACTTTAGAAACATAGAGC
>CAKUQA010000343.1 GCA_934675225.1 uncultured Candidatus Melainabacteria bacterium
TGCTTGAAAAAATATAATAATAAAAGTGTACAGCAAGGGAATAGAATTATGAATTTGTTAGAGTATACTAAAAAATTATCAGAAAAAATAAAGTTTTATGACTCAATTGCACAAAATACACTTTTCGGTATGCATACAACAAATCCTTTTGCTAAACCGATAAATGTTACTATTGTTTGGGTTGAAGAAAATAAAGAATAATTGTTTTTTAAATTCTTACACCTGTGATTTTGTCGAAATAATAGATGTCATTTGGGTTTATGCTTAATTCTAATGTTTGACCAATTTCTTGATCTGCAGAAAGTTTAGCAGAACATTTTTGATTGCCAATATTGAAATATGCAATCTTTTCACTACCAAGAAGTTCTGTTATTTCAATATTTACGTTCAATTTTATCTCTCCGCCCGTAATCATTTTTTCAGGACGAATACCAAGAGTAACATTTTCTCTGCCTGTATTAGGAAAATCGTTGCTGTCAATAAAATTCATTTGAGGAGAGCCTACAAAGCCTGCAACAAATGTATTAGCAGGATTGTTATAAATTTCTTCTGGACTTGCTGCTTGTTGTATAACTCCTTTGTCAAGAACTACAACTCTATCACCCATTGTTAGAGCTTCTGTTTGGTCGTGGGTTACGTATATAAAGGTTGTTTGAAGTTTCTCATGAAGTTTTTTTATTTCTGAACGCATTTGTACACGCAATTTTGCATCCAAATTTGATAACGGTTCGTCCATTAAGAAAACTTTAGGATTTCTGACAATAGCACGTCCGAGAGCTACACGCTGTCTTTGTCCGCCGGAAAGTTGTTTGGGTTTTCTATCCAAATATTCGCCCAAGTCCAATATTTCTGCTGCTTCTTGGACTTTTTTCTCAATAGTTGCTTTGTCGATTTTTCTCATTTTTAATCCAAAAGCAATATTTTCTCTAACTGTCATGTGAGGATATAGAGCATAACTTTGGAAAACAAAAGCAATATCTCTATCTTTAGGATGAACATCGTTAACTTTTTTGTCACCTATAAAAATTTCTCCGGAAGTAATATTTTCCAATCCGGCAATCATTCTCAAAAGCGTTGATTTGCCGCAACCGGATGCTCCGACAAGCACAACAAATTCTTTGTCGTTTATATTCAGGTCGATATTGTCAATTACTTTCTTTTTATCATAAATTTTAGTTACGTTTTTTAGAATAACGTTGCTCATTTTATCCTCTTTAAGTTTTTATTTAGTTAGTTTTTCTATCGGTAAAATTATATTAAAACTAGATCCCTTCATTACTTCCGAATTAATCCATATTGCTCCGCCCATACGTTTTAACATTGTATATGCGGTTCCTAGAGTTATTGAACGAAGAATAGTTTTTTTATGTGTGTTATCAAGTTGTGTATAAGGTTCAAAAATCCCGTTAAGCTCAGATTCTGCAAGTCCCATTCCTGTGTCTGTGATATTTATTCTTGCGTATGAAAAACTGCAAGCGTTTTTAACTATTTTGGCTCCGCTTTTTTCTACAATATCAATATCTGGATGATCAATTTTAATTGAAATTGAGCCAGCATCAGTAAGTTTTATTGATGTTTCCAATACATTTTGTAAAATAATTTTAATTGCATTTTCGTCGTTATAAATAGCTTTTTTATTAAAATCGTCTGTATTAATTTCAACAGTTATATTTTTGGCATTTAAAATATTTTCGTTTCTTTTAACTACTGTATGAATAGTATTAACCAAATCAAAAGTTTTGTTCTCGCAAGAGAATAAAGAGGATTCTGCTTGTGCAAATTCTATAAATTTATCAATAAAGTATAACAATTCTGCGGAATTTTTGTGGATAATTTTTACATATTTTTCTTGTTTATCACTGATTTTTCCGCCCATTCCATCTAAAAGTGCCTGAGAAAA
>CAKUQA010000344.1 GCA_934675225.1 uncultured Candidatus Melainabacteria bacterium
TAGGTGTTGAAGGACGTCAAAAAGATAATTCTAAAGGTTTTAAAATGCTAAAAACAGCAGCTGCTCTTGTATTTGGAACAGGTACAATTGCTACAATCGGTACTTCTGGCGGTATTAAAGGAATTATTAAGAAAATTCAGTTTAAAGGTCTTGTTCCAACATTAGATCAGTTTAAGTTTATCTATGGTGTAACCATTATGTCAAGATTTATGGCTGCCAGAGATAAGGATGAACTTAGAGAAGGTATTGTAAAAGATACTCTAGGGTTCTTAAACTGGCTTATTTTAGGTAACTTTGTCGCTAAAATGACTGCTAATGCTATGGATCAAAATTTATTGAATTATAGTGAAAAAGAACATGGTAAAGGCTTCTTTAACAAACTTATGAAAGCTCCAATGGTTACTCGTGATGAGGTATTGCATAGAGGTTTGAAAGCAGCCGGTATTGATACTATAGAAAATGGAAAAGTTTTAACATTTAAACAAATGCTCGGCAAATTAAATGATTCTAAAGTTTCTGCTGCATTGAAAAAAGAAACTAAAGGAAAATTAAGAGCATTAAGTATTGCTCAAGTTGCAGGTTACTTGTATTCTGGTTTAATTTTAGGTATTGGTATTCCAAAACTTAATATTTATATGACAAATAAATCAGAAGCTAAAAGAAAGGCTCGTTTAGCTGCAGAAAAAGCTAAACAAACTCCAGTTGCTACTGCTACAGAGCAAAAACAAGTTTCTAAAGAAGAAAATAAGCCTTCTGAACAAGCTCAAATAAAATTAAACGTAAATGAACAATATAAAGCTATGTCTAAACCTGATAGCAAAAATTTCTTAGGAAAATAAAGTCTAGCTTTGGTTTATAATCTAACAGGATAATCTTTAGGAAATTCGTAACTGTTTTGTTCTAATAATATTGTGCATTGTATTCCATTATCTTTACAATTATTTATTATTCGCTCATGAGTTGGGAAAGGTGTTCCTGTTGCGGCACAATAAAAAGCTCGAACTTGATTGCTTTCGACGTTACATTCACCTTTTTTTAAGCATAAAATAAATAAGAAAACATCCCTTCCTTGCTGATTTGGACCTTTTTCTCCATTTATATCATAATAAATATCATAGCAAGCACCTGTTTTTATGCTCATTATTGATCCATCAGAAAATACTATTGCAGTTCTGTTATTTACATGAGTATCGTCTTTTATGGTGTTTTCTACACCAAGATTTTTTACATAAGGTTTAATATAAGTATTTATAAAAAATTCAGAAGTTGCTAAATTTCCTTCAATACTACCATTTGCGCTCTCCCAATCTTCTCGTGGTCCGATATCGTTTTCTGCTGCAAGTAATGCTTGATTTATTACAGAAACAAATTTTTTTATTCGAACAGTTGCTTGTTGTTTTTTATAATTTTGAATTAGTGCAGGTAATGTCATAGCAGCAACAACTCCAATTATTCCAAGTGTAATCAGAACTTCCGCTAAAGTGAATGCAACTTTGTTTCTTGATTTGCTGTTTGTGCTTTGTATAAAACCAACATTAAATTTTTTATTCATATTTTATCCTCATATAAGTTATTATATAAACATATATGTTTATATAATAAAATTATAAGAAGTAATATATTTTTGTCAATAACTGTACAATAGTTTTATGATAGATAAAAAACAAACTTTAAAAATTCTTGCAGAAAATATTCGGGTTGAACGTGCCAGAAAAAAATATTCGCAAGAATATTTAGCTGAGCAAGCGGATATTACTCCACAACATTTGTATAGGATTGAAAATGAAAAAGTTTGTCCGCCTCTTCACGTTGTTGTGTGTATTGCTCAGGCTCTTGGAGTTTCTTTAGATAAACTGTTGCCTTTATAAAATAAAAACTT
>CAKUQA010000345.1 GCA_934675225.1 uncultured Candidatus Melainabacteria bacterium
ACTTGTTACAGGGCCTGTAAATTCAAGTTTTTTCAAGAAATCTGCAGGGGATTTAACTTTCATTACTGCAATTGCCATAGCTGCCATGCCAATGCTTGCCAGAATTTTTTGAGCCCAAAAAACTTTGGAACTATCATTCTTTTTATTTTGAGATTGGTTTTTATAATCTAAATCACCTACAAAACCTTTTTTACCTGTTCGTTTTTCTGTGATTTTTCTGTTAATATATTGATTTGTTAAACCTAAAGAAGATGCTAGGGCTAGTGCTCCTATGCTTTTTATTTTGTTGATTTTTATAATTTTGGCAATTGCTTCATTAGTTTTTATTTTTGGATTTGTGAATACATCTCGCCCTAAATCAATTGCATCTCTCAGTAGATTATGAATAGAAGAAGAAACAGAGTTTGTAGAGTTTTTTGCTGTTATTTTATCTGCTTTTAGAGCATTTGTGAGTCTTAATTCTAAAATGTTTTGAAGTTTTTTATTGTCATTTGCCGAAATATTTTTATTCTCAATAAGTTCACTAATTGCTGAAATTAACGAATTCTTGTCTTTTAATTTTGTATGGATGTTTTGATATTTTTTATCATCCCAGTTAAATTTTGACCATTTATCTTCGTCAATCCAATCAATTTTTGTCCAATCAATATCTTTGAATTGTTTAATTTCTTTGCCATCACGACCTGAAATATCGTTTAGTATGCCAGTTGCATAAGATTTTGTATTTTTAGTTTTTTCCCAAGTCGATTTCAAATAATTAAGGCTGTCATTAGAAAACCAAGAATTTGGATTAATATTTACATTTGGGTTTATTAATTTATTTGCGGCATGAGAAATAAGTTTTGCAAACCAACTTGCAGAAAGGCAGACAATTAAAGTTCCGGTGAATTCTCTAAAAAAAGTTTCTGCTCCTGCATATTTATTTCGTTCTTTAGTATCAACGTATGTTCTTGGAGCAACCATAGCAAAGAGATCAATTCCGACTGCATTTGCCATAGGGTTTGTATCAAGTGTTCTTAAAGTATTTGTTACAGCTCCATCCAAAACTCCGTTAAATGGAATTTGATTTTTTGGGGTAGTGTTTATATTATTTATCATTTTTCTTTCTCCATGTTATTTACAAAAAAATAAGTTCCCTAATTTATTTTAGGGAACTTATATGTGTTAGTTATAAAAATAAAACATCACAATTGACGTAAGTCCCTAACATCGGTTCTTACAGCAACAGCAAGTTGAGTTTTTTGTAGTTTGTAAATACATTTTGTTTTCCTTTATATGTAGATTGAAACAAAAATAAAAATATTTGTCAATAGTTTGTTGACTTATTCTTATGGTTATAATTGAATAATATATAGATGTTTAGGTATAGCGAAAAATAATAGCAAAGGATAAAAATAGAAAATGAAAGTATTAGTAGGATTATCGGGTGGAGTGGATTCTTCAACAGCAGCATTGATTTTAAAACAACAGGGTCATGATGTTATTGGTGCAACAATGTCAATATGGGGTAAAGATGGAATGGCTTTGAAAACAGGACACAAAAATGCCTGTTATGGCCCCGATGAAGTTGAAGATATAGAAGAAGCTCGCAGAATTGCAAAGCAATTGGGTATTCCTTATTACGTTTTCAATTGTGTTGAACAGTATGAAAAAATTGTTCTTGAAAATTTTAAGTCAGAATATATTCAAGGAAGAACTCCAAATCCTTGCGTATGGTGTAATGCGTTGGTTAAATTTGGTGCGTTACCATTAATGGCAAAAGAAAACGGTTTAGAATTTGATAAATTTGCAACAGGGCATTATGCTAGAGTTGAAGAAGGGGCAAACGGAAGATTTTTATTGAAATGTGGTATTGCAC
>CAKUQA010000346.1 GCA_934675225.1 uncultured Candidatus Melainabacteria bacterium
ACAGCTTTTTTAGATAAATATTTAGAATGGTTGCATGATGAAGGATTTATAGGAATAATTTTGCCGGAAAGTTTTCTGCAAAATGATAGTTCAATATTGCAAAGAAAAAAGTTACTAAACGAATTTGATATTATGGAGCTTTGGATGCTTCCAGGACAGATTTTTGAAAATAATTGTTCGACTATAGTTTTGATTGCTCAAAAAAAGAAAACACAATGTGAATGTTTAACAAAAATAAAGGTATTGGTAAGAAATAAAGAATCTATTAGAGGTTATTTTAAACATCGCAGATGGAATTTTGAATTTTTTATTAACATTCAAAATTCTTGGAAGAATGAACCTAGATATAGAATTAGTGTTTCACCTATAGAAGATATACTTCAAAAAATTGTAAAAGGGAAGAGAACTATTGGAGATATTACACAAAATGTTATGGGAATTATGATGCCATCAAACTATAATTTTTCACAAATGAAATTTGATGGATGGATTCCTTATATTGCTAATGCAAATAATTTTAGAAAATATGTAATATCACCTGAAATGCGTGATAATATAGGCTTTTTTGATTATCATATGTCTAAGGAAGAAGAAAAAGAAATAAAAAAAGATTACAAAGGATTGAGGTTGCGTAGAGATTATGAGAGTATATATGCGGCTTCTAATAAAATATTGGTAAAAATGTCTTCTACTCCAGGAGAAATAAATTGTATTAATGCTCTAGTAGATGAAGACGGATATTATCCTAGTCATTCCTTTTTTGTGGTAATTTCTGAGGACAAGAAAATATCGAATTATGTCCTCTGCGCATTGATAAATAGCAAAATAATTAATGCATATGTACGTAGGGAGTGTGTAAAAAGAACCCTTACAACTAGTGTAGTGCGAAGCATACCTGTGCCAGAATTTAGTGATGTGCAGATTAGCAAGATTGAGCAATGTTATCTGAGTATAAAAGAGGCTTATGCATTGGATGCTACGGAAAAAGTAGAGGAAGTTCAGAAAAAAATTGATGACATAATTTTTAAAGCTTTTGAGTTAGGAAAGGATGAGAGAGAAAAAATAACTAAATTTTTTGAAGTTTATACAAGAGATGGAGATAATTCGCCTTCAGCGAATGTAGAACTTGAGGAGTATCATAATATTTCAGGGCAGGTAGAAAAAATTGATACTGAAAGGATGTATTGTACTGTTTATCTGGCAGAATTTGGAGAACAGGAGATAGAAATTGAAAAATCAATGCCAGGATGGTTTTTGCGACAAGGAGCAGAATTTTCAGCGAAATATCATGCAGGCAAGCTTTTTGAGATTAAACCATTAGTGTATTCGTACCTTAATGATGATGAAATTATTGCGTTATTGAGTAGCAAAATTTCTGAGTGATAGGAGGAGAACAATAATGGAAAGTGAGAATCAAAGAGTTAAATTTCTAGATGTTGGACATGGCGATAGTTCTGTAATATATTTAAATAGTGGTCATTCAGAGAATGAAAATGTTGTTATTGTAGATATTGTAGATTCTGATAAGTTATTAACGGAATTAACAAGTCACAAGATTAAGGTTGTTGATCTGATAATTGTTTCTCATTCAGATGCAGATCACTGCAGAGGTGTAAATGATTTTTTGGAAAAATATATGGCGGTAGGTATTGTTAAAAATATATGTTTTAATCTAGATAAGAGACAACCAACTAAAACCATGAAACTAATATTAAAAAAATTTATAGAAATTTATCAGAAGCAGCGAATAACATTGCTGATGGGACAGAATGATACTTCAGTTCAAAAAAGGGAATTGATTTCAAACGATAAATCGAAATTATTTTTGATATATCCTAATGTGGCTGAATCTACAGA
>CAKUQA010000347.1 GCA_934675225.1 uncultured Candidatus Melainabacteria bacterium
GATTGTTCATACCCAGATAATGTAATGGCGCTAGACAAAAATCCAGATGGTACAGTTGCCCTCGTTGGAAACAATACATATACATTAATTTTAGCTGATGGAACATTAATAGCATTTGTACCTTTTTCTTGGGATGGAAAAAACCAAATTATTAATGGAGACCAAAAATTTTATGTCGATATAAATGGAGCCCAAAGACCTAATATGCTTGGCAAAGATGTTTTTATTTTTGAACTTAATGCAAACAAACATGCAATCTGCGCAGTAGGACAAGATAATTCTACAGAAAATCTAAATAAAGTTTGCAACAAAAATAGTAATGGATGGTTTTGTGCCGCAAAAATTATTCACGACGGTTGGGAAATAAAAAAAGACTATCCATGGTAATTTCTATGCTATCATGATGCTATGAAAAAGCTGAAAGATTTCAAAGGCGAAATAAACAAATGTTCAAAATGCGGTTTATGTCAATCTGTTTGTCCGATATATAAACTTACAGGAAATGACTGCGCTGTTTCTCGTGGAAAATTTGTTATGCTTGATGGAGTTTTGAAAGGAGATTTAAAACTCAACAAAAACATCAACAAATACCTTGATTTATGCCTAAAATGCGATAAATGTACAAATTTTTGCCCTAGTGCAATTGATGTTTGCAAAATATTTGAAACCGCAAAATATGAGTATGAAAAAAACTCATTATGGGGAAAATTCATCTTCTTTTTGGAATCAAAATATGTTTTCGGCAATCTTTTGAAGTTATTAAAAATTATAATAAATCCCCACGCCTTGCGGTCGGGTAAGCAGCTCTTTGCGAGCGAAGCGAGTAATGGAGATGTAGTGGCGGGGCTAAATAAATTAAAACTCCTCTATTTCAAAGGTTGTGTAAATAATATCTTTCCTCAGACCGACAGATTTTTGCATAAGTTATTTGACAATTCTAATATCAAAATTATTGAAAAAGATTTTGATTGCTGTGGCTTACCATTTTTATCAAGTGGAAATTTAGAAAGATTTGAAGAAGTCAAACAACACAATCTGGCTCTTATGAATTGTGATTTTGACTATATATTAACAGACTGTGCGAGTTGCGAAAGTACATTGAAAGGATATCACATATCGTCCAACACCCTTTCCGACAATGAGAGATGGAAAGACAAATTTATTTCTTTAGGAGAATTAATCGCAAATCAAAATATAAAATTTAAATTTAAAAAGCCTATTAAAATAACATTCCACAAACCTTGTCACCTTGAAAACGACGACTTTTGGTCAAAAATTATTGAGAATTGTGAAAATGTAGAATATATAAAAATGAAAGATTACGACGAATGTTGTGGATTTTCTGGAGAATTTGCGATAAAAAACCATAAGATTTCAATGCAAATTTCAAAACAAAAAGCTCAAAATGCAATCAATACAGATGCAGATTATATCGTAACAACTTGTCCGGCTTGTATTTTAGGGTTAAAACAAGGTTTATTAGGAATAAAAAATGCACCAAAAGTTCTGTCGCTAAGTGATTTTTTGAATTTAGCAGAATAATTTTTATAACATTTACCTAAATAAGGCGATAAGGCAATAAGGCGTTAGGGCTATAGAGTGAAACTTTAGTGAAACGTGAAAAGACCTTATCAAATAAGTTCTTTTCTTTCATATCTCCAACACTTCTAATTTTCCCCTCGACCACAAAGGGCGAAAATATAATTGTTACAGTCATTGTGAGCGAATGCGAAACAATCCAGCTGATTAATTATATATTAGTATTGTAGTTTACCCTCTCTAACTCTCCCTAACCGAGGGAGAGAACCTATATAGTCATTGATAGACTCTGAATAAAGTTAACCCCCTCTCTCG
>CAKUQA010000348.1 GCA_934675225.1 uncultured Candidatus Melainabacteria bacterium
ACATTTATCTATAATTTTACCAGAGAGAGGAATTAGAAAATGCTTTTAACCGACCACGTTCAGGCTATTATAAAGTCCGCAAAATCAATTGTTGTAGCTAGAAATTATCCGGAATTGGCTCCGGAGCATTTGATGTTAGCTTTGATGTTAGATCAAAATGATTTACCAAAAATTTTGTTTGAACGTGTTGGTGTAGACAATCCTGAAATTGTTGATAGATTAAATAATTACGTGTCTAAACGTGCATATTTTGCTCGAGGAAAATTTTCTGATGTAAGATTTTCAACTGATACAATTGTTTTAATGAAAGTTGCGCAAGAAGAAGCTGAAAAGCATGATGACAGTCAAGTTAGTATAGAACACTTGATGCTTGCACTTTTCAGGCTTGATAACAGAACTTTAAACCATCTTTGGGAACAATCTGGAATTAACAGGCTTGATTTGTATGAAAAAATGACCGAAGAAGTTAACAATATTGTTAATGTTGAAGAAACTGTTCATGAAAACGGTAATGAATCGGATACGCAAGAGCAATCGCATAAGCAATCAAAAAATTCAAAAAGTAAAATTAGCAGTTCAGTTAAGCCTGAAAAGAAAAATGAGGCTTTAGAAAAATATACTACCGATTTAACAGAACTTGCAGCAAAAAACAAACTGGATCCTGTTATTGGTAGGGATGATGAAATCAGAAGAACAATTCAAATTTTGAACAGGCGTTCAAAAAACAATCCTGTTATTATTGGGGAACCTGGGGTTGGTAAAACTGCTATTATTGAAGGGTTAGCACAAAGAATTATTTCCGGTGATGTTCCGGAAAGTCTTAGAAATGATAAAATTTTAGCGCTTGATTTAGGTGCTTTACTTGCCGGAGCTTCATATCGAGGAGAATTTGAAGAACGTTTGAAATCTGTTTTACAGGCGATTGAAGAGAAATCGGATGATTTAATGTTATTTATAGACGAAATTCATACTATTATCGGAGCCGGTTCTTCAGAAGGTTCCGCAGATGCCGGCAATCTCTTAAAACCAATGCTTGCAAGAGGTAGTATAAGAGTAATCGGTGCTACTACAACGGATGAATACAGAAAATATATAGAAAAAGATAAAGCTTTGGAACGTCGTTTTCAGCCTGTTATTGCGGATGAACCGTCTGTTGAGACTACTATAAGTATTTTAAGAGGTCTTAAAGACAAATACGAAGGTTATCATAGTGTAAAAATTCTTGATAGCGCAATTGTTGCGGCAGTAAAACTTTCTCATAGATATATTTCAGACAGATGTTTGCCTGATAAAGCAATTGATTTACTTGATGAAGCGGCTTCTGTGTTACGTATTGAAATTGATACAATGCCTGAGGAAATAGATATTTTCATACGTCAAAAAATGCAACTTGAAATGAATAAAAAAGCTTTGGAAAAAGACGAAAATGCCGAATCTGCCAAAAAGCTTGAAAAAATTGTAAAAGAAATTGCAGAAATTGATGTAAAAATTGAAAAGCTTAAAAAACAATGGCTAAAAGAAAAGAAAGTAATTGATTCCGCAGCTGCCGTAAAGCGTAATATTGAAAAATTAAAAGCACAAATTGAGATAAACAAAAAAAATCCGCAAATGTCTCAATCACTGGAAACAAAATATAGCCAAATGCTTGATATGGAACAAAAGTTACAAGCAATTCAAGAGCAATCCGGTAAAAAACGCTTACTAAAAGAAGAAGTTGATGAGGATGATATTGCAAATATTGTAGCTAAATGGACAGGAATTCCTGTTAATAGGTTGATGGAGGATGAATCCAAAAAACTTATCGGGATGGAAGAAGTTATGCACAAACGTGTAGTCGGACAGGATGAAGC
>CAKUQA010000349.1 GCA_934675225.1 uncultured Candidatus Melainabacteria bacterium
CCTATAGCTAAAATAACTAAAATTGTAAATAAACCTGAAAAGAACTTTTTCACCTGTAATACCTCAATATATAAGCATTTTACACACATATATAATAATATGCAATACATTATTGTTACGAATTTGTAACATTTATTATTTAAAAAAGCAATTATTAGATAACAAATACGTTTATATAAGTAAGGTAGGTTAGAAAATTCAATTTGGAGGTTAGGTTATGGCAGACTTTAATATGGCTGCGAATATGTACGGACTTTATCCGAACTTATACAATAACCAAATAGCATTAAATGATTTGACTGATTTGGATTTGTATGCACCAATGGGGTCGTTAAACAATCCTATGATGGGACCGATAAATCCGATGATGACAATGAACGGAAGCATATTCGGCGGTGGAATGGTAGGCGGCTATCCTATGACCGGAGGTTATCCTATGATGGGCGGTTCTAATAGTAGTTATCAAGATTACTATAAGAACTATGAAAAATATCAAGATTTTATGATAGACAATCAAGTTCATCAACAGCAAAAATGGAGAAATGCTGACCTTCGATTGAATGCACCTCAAGAAGGTATTCTAAAACAAGCAGCAATTCTTCATGAAAAAATAATGAGAAATGAACAACAACAGATACAAGAAGCTTATGCTAATTTCAAAAAGAGCGTAAAATCAATGTATGGCGGAGGTACTGACGAACAAATTTCTAACAGAGCATCTGCCCTATACAAAAACTTAGTAGGAGTTTCTGTAACTGATGACATCAGACAATACGGCAGAGGTTCATTTACTCAAGGTTTCTTACAGACATTGTCACTAGGTTTGGCTGATAAGAAAACCGCAGAAGAAAACGTATCAGAATTGACAGGTCAACCTGTAGGCAGATCAGAAAATGCTTTGAAATTTGCAGGTAATGTTGCCGGTGGAGCAGTATTCGGTGGCGCTGCAGCAATTTCTGCAAACTGGGCTCTTAAATTCTTATGGAAAGGCTTAAAGAACAAACCGTTTGTAGCAGCTCTAATAGGTGGTGCAGTAGGTTTAGCTACAGCCTTCGGAACTTCTAAATCTTAATTAAAAAAATTATAAACCTAATTCCTTAATTTTTTAACCCTATTCATTAAAATTATAATTTAAAGTGTGTGTGCAGAGGTTGACATCTAATCAACCTCTTTTATTTTGACAAAAATTACTCTCTTAATAAAAAAACACCTGCACCAAGGAGTTAAGATGCAGGTATTAAATCAGTAAAAGAGACATCAATGATATTATGCAATATTTAAAAATTTCGTCAAATTTTTGTGGATATTTTTTTTAATTTATTTTATAATTTTCTTATGAGAAGATTTTTGTTTACAATTGCAGCTTTATTAATTTTTACGACAAATTGTAATGCGGTTACTCCTTTTAAGAAGGACACAAAAACAAATACAGTTGTTCAATCAGAAAAGTATTTGAATATTTCTAATCAAGCGAATGTTTTTTATGCAGAAAATGATATAAAAAGTGCATTTAACTTATTTTTAACAATACCAGAAGAAGAAAGAACAGCTCAAAATTGGTTGCTGCTTGGAAATATTCTCCAAGATCAAGGCAAACTTGATGAAGCAATATTTATGTATAACAAAGCTATTGAAGTTGATAACAATTACTACAAAGCTCACTACAATTTGGGCAACATATATCTTAATGACGGACGTCCGAATATGGCTATAGAAGAATATAAAAAAGTCATAAAAATAAAACCGGAATACGCATACGCACACTACAATTTAGGTTGTGCATATATTAAATTAGGCAAATACAATAAAGCAAAATTTGAACTTTTGACTGCAACGGATTATAAAAAC
>CAKUQA010000350.1 GCA_934675225.1 uncultured Candidatus Melainabacteria bacterium
GAGCTGTTGTTGGTCGTTCTTCTTCAGTAGCAAAAGAAGGAGAAAAAGCAATTTTAAAATTCTCTCCGGAATCTTTAGCTAGAGGGAAAGAGCTTGGTTTGTCTCAACATAAAATGACAGAACTTAGAGAATTAGGAAATTATACAAAAGAAAGAACTGTGTCTGCAGAAACATTAAGAGATAACTTATGGCGTAATAGAAATGAAAGAGGTTCTATTGAGCTGTATAGTCAAGCATTTCAAGATGCAGACGGTTCTTTTGTTAAATATCTGTCAAATGGAAATAAAGTTGTAATTTCCAAAGATGGAACCAAAACAATCAGAAAAGTTTACAATCAAAAAGGTGAGTTAATAGTTGATAATATTAAACAATTCAATACTTCAACTATTGGAGATAAAACTATTAGAGAAAAAGCAAGTCAGACTACTTGGAATGTTGGAATATATCCTAAAGGCATGTCTCGGACTTATAAATTTGATTATAAAGCAGAAAGAGTTTACGATAAAAATGGTAAATTCTTAGGTATGCGTCAAACAGAAAAACAGCCTGTTTATATTGAACATGGAATCCAAGATGGTGAAAAATGGGCTCGAGAGTACCGTTATTCTGAGAATGTATATGTAACAAAATCAGTACCTACAAAAAATGGTGTAAAAGCTTATACAAAAGAATTTTCAGGGGAAAATGGTCGTGCAATTCGTAAAACATTTGCAGGAGCATTGCACTACGAAAAAGGAGCTGGAGCCTACAAGCCGGTGTTCAATTCCGGTAATGTATTGCCACATACCAGATGGCAACCAAGAGTTGCTCATGATAACAGAACTTCTTATTGGGGTGCTATAGTCGGAACTAAATATAATAGTAAAGGCTTGCCAATGCCAACATATTATTCTGGCGGAATTAATCCTTATACTACAAATATGGATAAAATGAGTTTAAAAGAAATGCGTGAATTGGCTGAAAAAATGCAACCAAGAAAGTATGTTCCGTATAATGAACGCAGTGTAATTTATTCAAGTTGCTCAGATGGTCTAGAGCATTTGGATATTCCATATTCGGTTGCAAAGAAAGTTTAATTTAATACTTGTAAACATGTAAGGTGGAGAAAATAATCTCCACCTTATTTTTTTATGCGTGAAAACTTATAAGTATCTAAAATTTTAGGATTAAGATTTTGTAATTACGTTAGTCATTCTGAGCGATTAGCGAAGAATCTCAAAATTGAAGTCTTTAAAAAGATTCTTCGGACTCAAAATGTTATTGTCCTCAGAATGACTAAGGATAATTGTAAATTTTTGGGATAACTCTCTTAATTTATCTGTATGAAATTTATATTTTTCTCTCCTCTAAATGTATGATTTAAACGATTTTTTTATATTAATTTTTAAGTTTGTACCGTATAATTTATATATAATGTTGACTTTTGAAAAAACTCCATTATACATAAATTGAGCAGGTAGACAAAGGAGAGCAGCTTATGGGTATGGCAGCTTCGCAAGCAAGATATTTAGGCTTGACGGCAAGAAAGACAAACGTAGAATATGAAGGACAACAGATTAACCAAGCACGTACAGCTTTGGCTAATCAAAGCGCTAACACTTTTAATGAACTTTTAGCTTTGGAAGTCCCAACTGCTCCAAGTACTCAGGATTATACAACTCTGCAATATTCTTATCAGGATGGAACTAATACCGAAACAATTACTGATATGTCTGAATTGTTGAATGATCCGGATGGTTATAATTACACTATTTCGCATTACCATTATTCAGATGTATTTACCGGTGTTCAATCTAAAAAGCAAAATCCACAAGTTAGTTTTAATACAAAAGCTGCA
>CAKUQA010000351.1 GCA_934675225.1 uncultured Candidatus Melainabacteria bacterium
CCTTGGTGTTCGAAGATTAATTCACGTTGAGCATATTTCCAATAGTTTTCTTTTAATTCTGCAACATGTTCTTGGTATTCTTGTTCAGCTTTTTCTGCTTTTTTAGCATTGTCAGCTTTATCTTGTTTTTCAGCTTCAGCGATTTCTTCATTTTCTTTTTGTGCTACTTTAGCATCTTCTTTTTCTTCTGTAGCTACTGAGTCAACTTTAGTGCTATCTTTTGCTTCTGTTGAAGGAACAGCTACCGGAGTTACACTTGATTTGTTTTCTGCAGTTGGAGCTTCTGTTTCTGACTCAACTTCATTTGCACCTTGTGCTGCAATTGTATCATTTTCTACTGATGTAGTATCTTGTTTAACTTCTGTTGAATCTGCTACAACTTTTTGTTTTTCTTCTGGTTGAACCGGAGCTGCTTTTTTATCATCATCGGCAAATAATTTATATACACCGTAAGCAAGACCAGCTGCTGCTGCAATTCCTAGACCAATTTTGCCTGCTTTTTTCAAAGAACCGAATTTTGGTTTAACATTTCCTACATTTTCCGGTTTTAGTTTTAAACCTGGATGTTGTTTTTCAGCAACTTTGTCTAATTGTTCACCATAAACTTTTCCATCTGCATTTGGATAAATTTTTTGTTTTTCTGCTTTTTCTAATGATTGAGCATATTCTTCTGGGTTTACTGATGGGAAGATACCTTTTGTTTCAGGTTTAGGAACTTCTGCATTAACAGGAGGAAGGATATGTGGAGTTTCCTTAATACTTATTTCCGGTTTAACATAAGTTTTTTTAGGTTGTACCGCTGCTTCTGCAGTTGAAGTTTTTGCTGCTTTTGCTGCTTCATTAGCTTCTGCGATATAATCTTTTCCAACAGGTTGTTCTCTGTTAGGCATAATTGATTCTAATAAAGAATTTGTTTTTTGTTGTTGCGGCATTTCTGGTGCTTTTGGAGCTCTTGCTCTTGTTTCAATTTTAGAATTAGGAGCTTCGTTCCAAGCTCTTCCTTGTTTAGGACCTGCTTCTTTTTTATGAGCTTCAGTTCTTGCTGTTTGTTCTTCTAATTTTCTGAATTGTTTTGTAACATCAGATTCTTCTGCGCCAATACCTAAACCTTTATCAATTGCTGCTGGATTAAATTTAGCACCTTGTTCTGCACTACGAGCCATATCAAGTGCAGCTTGAGCATCTTTTGATAATTTTCTTGTTGATAATGGAAGTTTTGCTTGTTCTGCTTGAACATTAGTCAAATTTTGACTAATTTCACCTAATTTAGTTCTGTGTTCTTGTATGTATTGTCTACCAGCTTCAATTTGTTTTTGTAATCTTTTAGCTATTTTGGGATGTTTTTCTGTATCTAAATTAGCCAATTGTTTTTCTCTGCTAGCAAGAGTTTTTTCTTCTTTTGCAATTCTTTCTTGCATTTTTTCTTGATCAATTTTTAATTGTCTTTCTTGTTTAAATAATTTATCAGATTTAGCTTGTGCTTCTTGTTCTTGGTTTAATGTTGCAATCGGATCAGTAACAACAGGTTGAGTATTCCCCCCCCCCGATACAGATTGTGGAAACTCAATTGTTCCGGTTTTTTCTCTTAATCTTGGATCACCTGTAGGTTGAGATAATGTTTGACCTGCTTCTAATGGTTTATGAGTTCTTTTCCAATCTCTTAAATTTGTTTTTGGTTGTTGATAATTTCCGTTTACTCTTGTCATAATAATTCCCCTTTTTCCTCGTTTAATATCCTTTAAATTTGCTTGATTACTCTATTCAAGCTTTACTATTCTCTTTGAGTTTATTTAAATATCCCCTGTGTTTATATAAAAACAT
>CAKUQA010000352.1 GCA_934675225.1 uncultured Candidatus Melainabacteria bacterium
TTTCGAATACTTCTGTATTGTTTTCTCCCATCGCATGAAGCTCTATACAATCAATTCCTTTTTTTATCAATTGTGGTAAAACTTCCCGCAAATCTTTATTTTCGAAAATAAAAGAAATTGCATTATGTTTGCATATATTGTAGCATTTCCCGCAACCAAGACAACGCAAAGTAGAAACTTTGCAGTATTTGATGCATTTTTGTGGACAAATTTCTTCACATTTGTGGCAGCCGGCACATTTTTCAGAATTAATCTGCGCTTTTCTTACGTGTGGATCTCCTTTAATTCCAACACTTACGCATAAATAGCCTTCACGATTTTGCAAGCCTTTTTTTGCAGAATCAATAATTTCCGGTTTGGCAGAAAGGTCAAAAAATTTGCAACCGGCAGCAGAATATAATGTTACAAGTTTTTCAACTTCAACAGCGTCTTCATTTCCTGCACCACACACAAGTTTAAAGCATTTGTTACTTTTTAATAAATCATCAAGCATTAAAATACCATATTGTTATAAATAGTTTGGGAAGCTTTTACGATAAACTCTTTTCCCAAAGGAGAATTGTGAGGTCGGTTTGCAAAAATTACTACGATATATTTTTTCCCGTTTGGCGCATAAACAATTCCTGCATCTCCAAGCATTTTGCCGATATCGCCTGTTTTGTGTAAAAATGTTGCGCCGGTAGGAAGTCCTGCTGCAATTAAACGATTGTTATGAACATGCCCCATGTAATCAAAGATTTTTTCTCTTGAACTATTACTCAAAAATTTTGGGTTATCTATATTGTAAAGGATTTGCGCCATATCTCTTGCCGTAGAATGGTTTGTACCGCCCAAATCAGGAAGCCAAGTTTGTACATAAGTATGTTTCAATCCCCATTCTCTTAAAGCAGAATTAATGTCTGTCATTGAGCCTAAGCGCGCCATTAACATATTTGTCGCAGAATTATCAGATTCAGTAATCATCATTCTTGCAAGTTTATCTATTGTGTAAGTTGAATTTGCTGCTTTGAATTGCAAACTACCGGAGCCTTCCGATCTATAGTATTCTGTCAAAGGCATTTCATCATAAATCGTAAGTTGATTTTTTTCAATTGACCTGAAAAGTTCTACGAGAACAGGAAGTTTGATAATACTTGCGGTTGGAAAAATTTCATTTGCATTAATGTCCGCAAAATTACCTGTTTCATAATCCCAAACATATACGGAAGGATGGATTGACGGATACAATGCCGCTAAATTTGAAAGTTGAGTTTCTAAATTTGATAATCTTGAACCCTCTGTCAATGTTGCCATTTCCGGTTTTTTTACATCTGCAGATTCTAGAGATCTTTCGCCCATAAACCAGTGATTTGCAAGATAATTTGATGTAGGGAACAAAATTTGTTGATAATCTGCCGAAATTTCTTTATATGGAGTCGGATTGAACATCATTTTTGTAACTTTGTTAAACCCGATAGGTAATATTGTTAAACCTAATGCTGAAACAATTGCAACGGAAATTATTCTGTGAATAAGATTATTTCGTGCTATTTTTTGAGCATTTGCAGATCTTACGGATTGTTTTCTTACAGTGCGTGTGTTTTGGACATTTTGATAGTTTCTATAATAACTACTATTGCTGTCGTAATGATTAACCCTGTATAAATCCCTATCATACTGTCGTCTAGCTACTTCCGGCATAAATTAAAATTCCTCCCCAAGGGTTTCAATAACTCTATTTTACTTTACATAAATTTAAATGGCAAGTTTGTTTACATTTTTTTAAGATATAATTTTATAAAACACAAAGTGTAATTA
>CAKUQA010000353.1 GCA_934675225.1 uncultured Candidatus Melainabacteria bacterium
AGAGTACGCGGGTATCATTCCATTTTCTCTTTGGTGTAATGAAATTAAATCCATAGCTCTTTTGGCTCTCTTTGTTTCCCCCATATCAATCAAGCCTTCAATAATATAAGCATTGAAATGTGATAAGGTTTTGAAATCCGTTAAGTCTTCCTGTGATAAATAATAATTTAAAGCTTTTTGAACACAATCTTCATATTTGTCTATGCCAAACATTTGAGCAGTTTTTCTTAATGGCTCTAAACAATATACATGAATTGCTTCTGGCACTTGCTTTCCATAGGGTAAGCCCCACCAAGAATAATCTTGAGTAGCAATTGAACCATCTTCTCTTTGCATTGATAAGATATAATCACAACCTTTTAATAATGCTTTTTTGTATTTTTCATCTTTATCTAATCCATTCTCAATTAAAGCAACCAAACCTTTTAATATTTGTGCGGTATCAAATGTGTATGGAGTTTTTCCACTTGGTTCGTTCCAAGAACCATCTTCATTTTGAATAGTAATTAAATAATTACCAAAATCAATAGCTCTTTTTTTATCTCCAAATTTTAATAATGTAGGAATATAATATCCCGTACATTCTGGATAAATTGTGTTTGGTTGATTTGATTCTACACAAATACCTTTGTTATCAACGGTATATTTTTCTATCCATTTTTTTGCTAATTTATATTTTTTTAAATAATTAATATTTTTCTTTTTATTTTTTCTTTTAAAAGATACTTTAACACCTAAAACTCGTACTATTTTTTTATTTTCATTATTTTTTACTGAAAATATTTGTTCTAAAAATGACACTTTCTTATTCTCCTTATTTAAGCTTATATTTTTAAATTTCTTTTTATATATTGGATAATATTCCGCCTGAATTTGTTTTGTTTTTAATAAAATTTCATTCATTCGAGTCCCAGTTAAAGATTCATTATGAATTCTATATGTATATAAAGTTTTTGAAATATGACCAATATCACCATTTAACATGATTCTCAACCAATAGTCATAATCTTCCACTAAAAATTTATTTTTGTTGTATTCTCCAACCAAATTTGCAACAGATTTTCGATATAAAAAGCAAGCTCCAACACAATTACTATTTATCATATTTTGTGGTGAAACATTTAAATTTAAAACTTCAATTTTATTAGTTTTTTCATTTAATTTTATAAAATCAGCACAAACCATTGCATCATTAGGATGTGATTCCAAATATGATACCATTTTCTCTATTGCATTTAGGTCATAAAAATTATCATCAGAAGTCCAAGTATAATATTCTCCATTTGCATTTGCAAAACCTATATTTAAACTCATTGGGAGTTTTAAGTTTGTTTTATTTGTAATAACTTTTACTCTGTTGTCTTTTTGTTTAAAAACTTCTGCAATACTTAATGTTGAATCAGATGAATTGTCATTAACTATAATCAATTCAATATTTTTATATGTTTGGTTTAGTACAGAGTTTATTGATTCCTCTAGATATTTTTCCCCATTGTAAACAGGAAGAATAATACTTACTAATTTATCTTGCATAAACTATACTCCTTCAATCTTTTTAGGCCTTCTAATAATGGTGTATACTTAATATCCCCAAATATTTCTAGAGCTTTTTTATTTGACAAAATGCTATCCTTAATATCTCCATCACGTTTATGACAATAATTAACGCTTTTTGAGTAGGTATACAAAGTTGACATAACCTTAAATAATTTATTTAAGGTTACACCGTTATTTGTTGAAAAATTTATAACCTCATTACTTACGTTAGTTTTAATTGCTCTAACAC
>CAKUQA010000354.1 GCA_934675225.1 uncultured Candidatus Melainabacteria bacterium
CGTAATATAAAAGACCCATGGTACACAGGGAATTTTGATGAAACTTACGATGATATTGTCGAAGGATGCTCTGAATTTTTAAAATATTTAATTTAAATTTTACCATACGGTAAAATTAGTAACGTAAAATTGTTGAATAATCTAATAATATTACAACTCTGCCGAGACAAAGGCGGCTAAATATCATGTTTGACGAGAAGCAACAAATTTAGGAGCAAATGCTTTTTCTTCCGAGTTGCTATAAACATATAAATTTAAACAAAAAATATGCCGCAACTCGGAATTGAACCAAGGACACAGGGATTTTCAGTCCCTTGCTCTACCAACTGAGCTATTGCGGCATATTTTATGTAATTATCAATCAAATATCTTTTTTGTAGGCAATAAAATATTCTTTGGAGTAAATGGTTGCAAATATTCAATTGCCACGTTTATTATTATACTTGCTAAAATTTTTCAGTCAAGGACTTTTTTATTGTGCACTGGGAGCAACATATAATGTTACATTACGCCCTTCCAATTGCGGTTTCTTTTCAACTACAACCGGCATGTTTTCCATGTCTTTTAAAAATTTATTTGCCAAATCAAACGCTAAATTAGAGTGTTGCATCTCACGCCCTCTTAGCATGACAACAATTTTAACTTTATTACCTTGTGCAATAAATTTTTCTAAACTCTTAATCCTAACTTGATAATCATGAGTATCAATTTTATAACGAATTTTTATTTCTTTAACATCAACCGTATGTTGTTTTTTCTTTGCTTCTTTAGCACGTTTTTCTAATTCGTATTTATATTTTCCATAATTTAAAATTTTTGCAACAGGCGGTTCTTGGTTCGGGTTTATCAACACCAAATCCAAATCAGCATCATAAGCCATTTGCAACGCTTTTGATGTAGCTACAACACCTTTATTATCACCATTTTGGTCTATTAAGCGAACTTCTCTTGCACGAATTCTTTCATTCATTATCGCTTGATTTCTATTATTTCTGTTATCGTTAGCTGCTATTGTTTTATCTCCTATATACTTGTTTACAGTTGTTATATTATCACAAAAATGGCTTTTTGAGCACTTTTTAAAGAAATAAAAATTTTGTAACAATATGTAAATACAAATTTATTTTCCCTAAATCCCAATATTTAAGCTCGTTTTGCACTGTTTTTGTACTTTTCATATATTAAAGTTTTTTAGAAAAAAACCGATATAAAAATTACTGAAAGACATATTAGTTCGTAAAAATTAATAAGGAGTTAAGTATGATTGAACAAAAACAAATCGGAGCAGAAACACAAGAGGTATTCTTGGACCTAAACAACGGAGAATATTTACAATTTGATATGACGTTGCCCCTGCAAATTTTATTTGATGACGTTATGAATTTTGTATCTAAAACAGATTTTGAAGAATAATTTACGATTTTAAATCCAATTAAAGAAGGTGTTATTATTTTAACACCTTCTTTTTTGTTACAATTTATAGAAAAATGAAGATGTTCGTGCAATAATAAATTTATTAAGATGGCTTTAAGAGGGATATTTATATGAATAAATTTATAAGACTAATGTGTGTAGTTTCTTTAGGAATTTGCAGTATTACTCCATGCTTTGCTGGTTTTAAAGAGCATTTTGATCTTGGACAACAATATTTATCAAATTATCAATATTCAGGTGCTATCACAGAATTTAAAAGTGCTTTAAGAATTAACTACCTTGACAATTCTGCGAGACTTGGACTTATAAATTCTTACCTATCCAGAGGCACATACTACGCTAACAC
>CAKUQA010000355.1 GCA_934675225.1 uncultured Candidatus Melainabacteria bacterium
CTATCAAAGTATTTGGCTCTGTAAATACATTTGGAAGTAATTCACAGATTTTAATGGCAAGAAAACTATTGATTGCAATTGAAGGTCCAAGTGCAATTGTTCCTTTTATGCCTGCCCATAATATTGCAAATACATTAAAAGAAGGTAATACCGCATCTTTCCCGTTTCTTACATTTGCCGTGCATTTGATAAATATTCCGAATAATAACAAGTACGTAATAATAGCCATCGTCCAAAATCCTGCTAAATTGTTTTCAGAATATAGATATACACTGTAAAATACCGGTAATGCAAAAATTATGTACTTGATAATTGCATTATTGTCTTGAAATGATTCCTCAAATGCGTCTTTAATAGATGCCATAACTTCAAATTCCTCTCATAATATAAACAAACCTATTGTTATTATATCATATTTTTTAATAAAAAACAACTCTATTGCGGAAACTCTACTGTAAATATTGTTCCCTGTTTTGGTGTACTTGTAACATTTATACTTCCATTATGGATACTTATAAGTTCTCTAGTTATTGCAAGCCCAAGTCCGGTCGAATTTTGTTTAGTTTCTCCTATTTGTTCAAATCTTTTAAAAATTTTTTTTAAATCTTTTTTTGCAATTCCTATTCCATTATCTATTACAGATATTTTTATTATATTGTTGTCTTTGGTACAAAGAATTTTTATAATTCCTTTTTCTTGTGTATATTTAATTGCATTACTTAAAAGATTAAATAAAATTTGTTGAAACTTTTGATAATCTGCTTTAATTGTTAAATCTGGAATTTCTGTTTTTAGTTCTTGTTGCTTTTGCATGAACAATGGTTTTACAATATTTAGGACTTCTTGAATGCAATTTTTAAGGCTAAATTCACTTAAATTTAATTTCATAGTTCCAGAGTCAATTTTTGACATATCCAGTATTTCGTTGACCATTCCCAACAAATGTAATGACGAAATTTTTATATCATTTACAAATTCTTTTTGTTTTGGAGTCAAACTGCCCGCGAATTCTTCTCCCAGTAACTCGGAATAGCCTAAAATAGAATTTATTGGTGTTCTAAATTCATGAGAAATATGTGATATAAACTTTGTTTTTATTTGTTCTGAAGCTTTAATTTTTTTATTATTTTGTTGGATTTCTAAATATCCGTCTTGTAAGGCTTTTAGTTGCATTTTTATAACTTTTGAAACTTCAAAGTCTTTTATAATATTCGAAATTATAATTGCACCGGTTTTAAAAATTTTTTTATCTGTATCGGTAAAATTTTTTCCCGTGATAACAAGTTTTCCAAATTTGGCTTTTTTAAAAACTAAATTTTCACAAATGAAATTCTCTTGAATTTCTTGAAATTGAGTTACAGTCGGCTTAAAAGCATATTCATATTTTTTTGAATTTGAGAAGAAAATATAACCGGATTTAAAGTTGATTAATTTTTGGAGAACAGTAAATATTTCGTTCCCAAAGTTTTCAGGCTCTATTTTATAGAATTCTCTCAATATTTCATTTGCTTGCTCAAATTTGTTCAATATTTACTCCAAATCAGACTTTTCCATATAGCCTATGTATCTTAGGTTTCTGTAATATCCGTCATAGTCGAGTCCATAGCCGATTAAAAATTTATCATCAACTTCAAAACCATAATAATCCGCATCAACATCAGCAATTCTTGTGATTTTTTTATCTAAAAGCGAGCAGAATTTAATAGATTTAGCGTGAAAATTGCAGTGCAAAAAGTCTAATAAAAATTTTGCAGTTAGTCCTGTGTCAACTATGTC
>CAKUQA010000356.1 GCA_934675225.1 uncultured Candidatus Melainabacteria bacterium
TCATCCAGCGGAAAACAGTTTATATTAACTCCATTACGCTCTAATTTACATGGCATGTACAGAAGCGGAGTTAAAAATTCGTTTTGTCTTTTACTTTTCGAACTTTTACCCACAAGAAAAAGATAACCATAAATTAAATATTTATCTTTTTGCCCCAAATCACTTTGAATCATTAATTCTGTTAACTTTGGATTACTACCTTCAAGTGAAATAAATTCTGCACCTGACGAGAAAAGTTGTTCTTCACCTTTTAAGAAAATCCATTTGTTATCTTTATCGCCTTTTAAGTTCCTAAAAGTTGAACTTTTAACTTCTTCTCTTACGCAATCGTGAAGATACTGACTTAATTTTTTTATAAAACTGTTATTAAATGCTGAATTTATTGCTCGTGAAGCTTCTTGTAGCATATAAAATCTCCTTTTGAAGTTGATGTATTTAAAAGTGAGTAGTTCATATAGGTAAACACCTATTGAAACAAAGTAAACGGAAATAACCATTCACTATTCACTTTTACTCTATTTTACGCTAAAATAGCAATTATGAACATCATCAAGATAAATGATACTTCTAACAAATTATTTTATATCGGTGGCGTTGTCAGGGATGAACTTCTTGGCAAGGACTCAATTGATGTAGATATCACTTACGTTGGAAACGCGATAGAATATTGTTCAAAATTTGGTGAAATTGTTCAAGAAAACCCTGATTTTGGAACCGTTAGAGTAGCAATTTCCTCTAAACAATCACCTTTTAATACAAATTCCGAGGGTAATACAGTTGGTAGTGCAATAATTGACTTTGCTTCCACACGTTCTGAAAGTTACCCCCAAAAAGGACATCTCCCTGTAGTTAATAAAATAGGTTGTTCTTTAAAAGAAGATGTTTTGCGCCGAGATTTTACGATTAATGCACTTGCAAAATCCGTCACGACAGGTGAAATTGTTGATTATGTTGGAGGATTAGAGGACTTAAAAAACAAAAAATTAAGAGTTTTGCATGATAAAAGCTTTATTGATGACCCTACACGAATTATAAGAGGGCTTAAATTTTCTGTACGTTTTGGTTTTGAACTGGAAGAACATACTAAAAAATTGCAAGAAGAATATTTATCAAATATAAATTATGATATGAGTTATAAAAGGATTAAAAAAGAGTTGATAGAAACTTTTTCATTAAACTCACAGGTTGCTTTTGAAAAATTTATCAACCAAAAAATTTACAAATTAATAACTCCTAATAATGTAAAAATTCCACCAATTAATATTGAAAAATTGATAAAAAAGTATTGCCTCACCCTTCATAACCCTGTCTTAAATTTATGGCTTATTTATGTTGGAATTATTGGTGATTTGTCACGATTACCTTTGACAAAAATCGAACAAAAAATTATTGATGATATACCAAAAGATATTTTAAAAACAGATTTTGAGTTATATAAAACATTTGAAAACACAAGAATTGAAACTGTTTTGCTCTACGCCATTTTAAAAGATGAAAAAAGCGCAAAACACTATCTTGATGACTTGAAGAATATAAAAATTTCAATAAGCGGAAAAGATTTACAAAATCTTGGAATTAAGCCTTCTCCTAAATATCAGGAAATTTTTGATGAAGTTTTAAAAGCGAAATTAAAAAATCCACAAATTACTAAACAAGAAGAATTGGAAATTGTTAAAAATCTGTTAAATTGTTAATTAAAATAGCAATTATCCCAACTAAAATGTTTTTATACATATAAGGTTATGGTGTGTATATGAC
>CAKUQA010000357.1 GCA_934675225.1 uncultured Candidatus Melainabacteria bacterium
TTCGTTTGCAGAATATTTAACCCATGCATCAGAACTTTCTTTTTCAAAGATTTTTGCAACATTTTCAACTGTTTCGTCAGTTACAATAACTTCTCCGCATTCTTCGCAATAGAATACAGGAATTGGAACCCCCCAAGCTCTTTGACGAGAGATACACCAATCTGTACGCCCTGCAACCATGTTTGAAATTCTTGCTTCACCACCTGCAGGAATCCATTTAACTCCTTTGATTGCTTCTAGTGCTTTATCTCTGAATTTGTCAACTTTAACAAACCATTGAGGAGTTGCTCTGTAAATTACAGGATTTTTACATCTCCAACAATGAGGATAACTGTGGTTAATATCTTGAGCTTTTAACAAAGCTCCACAATTTTGAAGTTTTTCAATAACTATTGAATTTCCCTTGTAATAAGGAATTCCTTCTAAATCTTTGTCTTTAACAGCTTCTGTCCAAACACCTTTGCTATCTAATGGAGAGAATACTTCAATACCGTATTTACAACCGACTTCATAGTCCTCAAGACCATGACCTGGGGCTGTATGAACAGAACCTGTACCTGCATCAAGTGTTACGTGTTCTCCAAGAATAATAGGAGATTTTCTGTCTACAAGCGGATGGTGAGTTGTTAAAAGTTCCAAATCTGCACCGACACAAGAACCTAAAACATTAATATCTTTTTCATCCCATTCAACATCAGCTAAGAAACTTGCTAACAAACCTTGAGCAACAACATACACATCACCTTTATATTCAAAGAATGTATATTCAAATTTTGGATGCATACTTATTGCCATATTGGAAGGAATTGTCCAAGGAGTTGTTGTCCAAATGATGGCATAAATTGGTGAATGTTGAGTAGTGAGTTGTGAGTTGTTCAATAACTTTTGAATTTTCTCAGTGCTTTCTTCATCAAATTTAAATCTTACATAAATTGATGTTGAAGTAATATCAGCATATTCAACTTCAGCTTCAGCAAGAGCTGTTTCGCAAGAAGCACACCAATATACAGGTTTCAAACCTTTTTCAATGTAACCTTTCTTGTACATTTCGCCAAAAACTCTAACTTGTTCAGCTTCAAATTCCGGTTTGATAGTCAAGTAAGGATTTTCCCAATCACCAAGAACGCCAAGACGTTTGAATTCACTTTCTTGTCCTTTTAAACTGTTATGAGCATATTCACGACATTTTTGACGTAATTCGTAAGGTGTTACGGCGTTTCTACCACCTTTAATATTTTTTACAACTTTATTTTCAATTGGTAAGCCGTGTCCATCATACCCAGGAACATAAGGAGTATAAAAACCTGCTTGTGCTTTATATTTCAACAAAATATCTTTAAGAATTTTGTTAAGAGCAGTTCCAACGTGAATTTTTTCAGAACTTAAATATGGAGGTCCATCGTGCAAAATGAATTTATTTGCTTTATCTCTATTGTTAATAATTTTGTTATAAATATCATTTTCAGCCCAAAATTTTTGGATTTCAAGTTCTCTAACTGTTGCATTTGCTCTCATAGCCAAAGTTGTTTGAGGCAAATTTAAAGTTTCTTTGTATTCTTTTTTTGTACTTGTTTCGTTACCCATACTCTATCCTTCTTTTATTTGTTCTAGTGTTTGTTGTAAGTCGTGTCCAATACTTTCTTCTTTCGACTGTTTTACAAATTCTTTCATTTTATCATAGTCAAAAGATTTTTCCCATCTTGCAATTACAACTGTTGCAACGCAATTGCCAACAAGGTTAATAG
>CAKUQA010000358.1 GCA_934675225.1 uncultured Candidatus Melainabacteria bacterium
TTATAAGGCTATGATTACTCCGGACAGAAAAAATAAAAGACTTGTTGATTTTTATAGGAGACGATGTATAGATTTTACACACGATTTAATAGAAGATACAAATGATATTGTTGATAAAAAATATACAACACTTCCATTAGCATCAAAACATAATATGGATGAATTTATAAAAACATCAAAAATTTATACACAATACAAAGATTCTCAAATACTTTGTCTTGGGAGAAGTATGAAATGGTTTTTAAATGCAGCTACATGGATGAAAGATGGAATTGACGGATACAAAATGGCTGCATTCTCAGGTCGATGGTATCAACCTAGCGGAAATGGAAATGTTGACAGAAGGGACATAGCAGCACCAAAAGAGGACGAAATTAAAGCATATCGAAAATACTTAAAAAATAAACAACTAGATCCAAAATCCATTGTTAAAGAATTTGAAAAGAATGGCAAAAAGACAGTAATAACAGATTATGTTTGTACAGGAAAAGGTTTTACATCTTTCCTTGAAGTTATGTCTGACTATGCTGCAGATCAAAAGGTATTGGAAAAATTTTCTAAATCCATAGAACTTGTAAAATTCGGGTCAAAAACCTATTTTGAACAATTATTTAACGAAGAATATGTTCCAGATCCTTATATTTGCATGCCTCCAAAATTAGCACCTTACGAAAAAAATATTAATCAAACATATTATGATATGGATTTTGATATGTTTAAAGAAATGCTATTAAACCAAAACACCAACGAATGCCGTTCAACATATTATCCTCATTTTGCTTGGTCTAAATATAATCCGGATAGATTTAAGACAGGAAAAGCATCTCCAAATAAATTGACAGCACTTGCAGAACAGTACGGCAGTAAAAGATTATTCAAAAACTTTAATGATTTGTTAGGTGATTATAGAAATTTCTTAAACTTTAGAATTTTAGATGGCTTAAATGCAAGAGATATGCTAAGAGATGCATTACCTAAAAAAATAAAGTAATGAATGGTATGGCAAATATTTAATCGCACATAAACTATCGAAAATATAGGATTTTATATCTTTATTCAACAATTTTGCAATAGCCTGAAACATTTGCAACTCTATACCAAGTCGCAAAATCTTTCTTTGCATTAAAAGTATACAAACCTGTATGGCGATTTATTTTAACCCATTTATAATTTCCAACCCAAGCTCCAATAAGTCTGTCTTTGAAAGAAATTGTATCGTCTGTAATTTTCAATCTCAAAACTTTTTTAGGATTTTTATTAATATTGCCATACATATTTATAAGATTTTTACTATAAATTTTTCCATTTCGGAATGTATAATAATCGGTAACATTAATATACTCGTCTATAGAGCCACTAACTCTTTGTCCAACACACATCATTGTTGTTCCATCTTTTGTAGTATAAATAGCATCAGATGCAAAACATTTTGAACCTGTTGCAATTAGTAATACCATAGCCAAAAATAAAATCCAATTTTTCATACCAAAAACACTCCATAAAATAAATTTAAAACTTAAATAATTACTTAAAAAAATCAGAGAGGAAGGGATTCGAACCCTCGGTGGAATTGCTCCCACACAACCTTTCCAAGATTGCACCTTAAACCGCTCGGACACCTCTCTTTGGTTTATATAGCAATTCTATCATAAACATTTATTTTATGGTAGTATTAACTTATGCAAAAAACGATTAATAAAATTTCCAAAGGCTTAAATGGTGTTATAACAGTCCCTGCCG
>CAKUQA010000359.1 GCA_934675225.1 uncultured Candidatus Melainabacteria bacterium
CTCCTATGAGAGTTCAGGTTGATGAACTTGTTTGTGGTGATGTTGGATATTTTGCAGGTTCTATAAAAGAATTGACAAGATTTGTCGGCGATACTATTACGAATATTGAAAATCCTGCCAAAGAACCGCTCCCAGGGTATAAAGAAGCTTTGCCAATGGTATTTTCAGGGCTTTATCCTGTAGATAATGATGATTATGCAGATTTAAAAGAAGCTTTAGAAAAGTTAAAATTAAATGACAGTAGTATTACTTTTGAACCTGAAACATCCAGTGCTTTGGGTTTTGGATTTCGTTGCGGATTTTTGGGAATGTTGCACATGGAAATTGCTCAAGAACGTTTGGAACGTGAATATGGGCTTTCTATTGTAACAACAGCTCCTTCTGTAGTTTATCATGTTTATAAAACAAATGGAGAGATGGTTGAAATAGACAATCCTGCAAACCTTCCTCCTGCACAGTTAAGAGATTATATTGAAGAACCTTATGTTAAAGTTCAAATTATTGCTCCAAATGATTATGTTGGAACATTAATGGACTTGGCACAAACCAAACGTGGTATTTTCAAAAACATGACTTATATTGATAAAGTTCGTGCAAGTCTTGAGTATGAAATCCCTTTGAGTGAAGTTATTACCGATTTTTATGACCAATTGAAATCTCGTACAAAAGGTTATGCAAGTATGGATTATGAGTTCAAAGATTATAAACGTTCTAAACTCGTAAAACTTGATATAATGCTTGCAGGTGAAGTTGTAGATGCGCTTTCTGTAATTTGTCATGAAGATAGTGCTTTTTATATTGGACAAAAATTAACAGCAAAATTAAAAGAAATTATTCCGAGACAACTGTTTGAAGTACCAATTCAAGCTGCTGTTGGTGGTAGAATAATTGCAAGAACAAATATTAAAGCTATGCGTAAAAACGTATTGGATAAATGTTACGGTGGAGATATTTCGCGAAAAAGAAAACTTTTGGAAAAACAAAAGAAGGGTAAAAAGCGTATGAAATCTGTTGGTAGAGTGGAAGTTCCTCAAGAAGCATTTATGGCAGTTCTTAGTCTTGATGAAGAATAATATTGTTATCCTTTGCTTTAATTGCCGCTGAAGTTCTGTTTGTAACTCCTAGTTTTTTATAGATTTGTGTTAGGTGTGCTTTTACAGTGTGATTTGTAATGCACAATTTTTCAGCAATAATGTTATTGCTATCGCCATTTACTAAAAAAGTTAATACATCAATCTCTCTTGCTGTCAAATCACAACTTTTCTTTTCCATAATTCCCAAATTATCTTTTACTGTGTTGTCGTAGTGATATTACAATATTAACAAAATGGTTTATTTTTACTATTAGCCATAAGTCTACATTCAGTCATACCGCTGAAAAAGCCGAAATTACCAAAAAAATATAATGTAAAGAAATGTTAATAAATATATATAAAATATATATGATTTACGCAATTTTTAAATACAAAAATACTTTATATACATGTGAAAATCATTCAATAGGATAAAGAAAATTAAATTAAGAGAACGTGAGTAAATAAAGAAACGGAGAAACGGAATTATGACAAAAATTAATGGTAATGACGGAAACAACAAAGATTTAATGAAAGGTTTACAAGCTTATTATGAAGCATTAAGAGCAAAAGCTTTAGGAAAAAATTCTGAGACAAAAGAAGTAAAAGGAAATGTTCCTGTAGGTCAACC
>CAKUQA010000360.1 GCA_934675225.1 uncultured Candidatus Melainabacteria bacterium
TAAAAATTGAAATGTTTAATTCCACCCTCCCCTTATGCAGTGGAATTCTCTTATGCACAAGTGGCATTTAATCTTTCACATTATTGTGTTATGCTCATAGTCGTGCTCTGACAGCAGTAGGAGGAGAACTATCATGAGTAAATACATTCCTGGTAATCAAAAACACCTTACCCTTGAAGATCGCAAGTACATTGAAAAATCCTTAAACTCGGGCTGTTCTTTTAAGAGCATTGCCAGATATCTTTGCAAAGATCCAACAACGATCTCAAAAGAAATCAGGCTGCACAGGATCAGCGACTGGTATCACAAAGGTAGTTTTAACAATGCACATAATTTTTGCATCCACAGATATCATTGTAGAAAAGTCAATGTATGTGGCAAGATCATTCTCTGTGGCGTCAAATGCACCTCTTGTCCGACCTGCAATCAGACATGCCCGGACTTTGTTAAAGAACGCTGCCGACGACTCGATAAAGCACCTTATGTGTGCAACGGATGTCCAAAAGCAATCAATCACTGCACAATTGCCCACAAATACCGCTATGATCCTATTTTTGCTGATCGCAAATACAAAGAACGTCTCTCGCAATCCAGAGCCGGTATAAACATGACCAGACACGAACTGCATCAGAAAGATATGGTCATTACACCGCTGATCTTCCAAGGACAGTCTCCGTATCAGATCATAACAAATCACCCGGAACTAGACATGTCGGTCAGGACCCTGTATTCCTATTTGGATAAAGGTATCCTTTCTGCAAGAAATATTGATCTGAAACGTCAGGTAAAATTTAAGCCCCGCAAGGTACACAAAACCCAAATCAAGGACAGATCCGTTTTTATAGGACGTATGTTTTCTGATTTTCAGTCGCTTGGACTTGATCACTTCGCCGAAATGGATACGGTTCACTCATCGCAGGATTCAAAACGCGTCATCCTGACATTTTTCTTAACTCGCGAAAAATTGTTTCTTGCATTTGTTATGAACAGATGTACCAAAGGAGCCGTTAAACTTGTTTTTAACAAGTTAGAACACCAGCTTGGCACGAAGGATTTTTTTACTTTATTCAACACAGTTCTTACAGATCGTGGCTCTGAGTTTGGAGATCCAGAATCTCTTGAAAACGGCATTAATGGCATTATGCGGTCAAATATCTACTACTGCGACCCTATGCGCAGCGGTCAAAAAGGCGGTATTGAACAGGCACACACTATGCTTCGGATGATCCTTCCTAAAAAGAGCAGCTTTGAATACCTCACACAGTGGGATTTAAGAACTATTGTAAATCATATAAATTCAACTCCAAGAGAAATCCTTGGTGGTCGAACGCCATATGATGCAGCTTTTGAAAACTATGGTATAGACATCTTAAAAGCACTTCAGCTTAGGCCGGTTCCACCCGATGAGGTTAATCTGACGCCTAAGCTGATACAATTTAATAACTAACTTAACACAAAAAACTGCTGTCAGACTGGAACTTAACAATTCACATTTTTTGAACGCAGCCTGTGGAATTTAGTCCAACACACATAATATCCAGAGGCTTGTTTGCCATGTCTGAAATTGAGATGTTTTGTGAAAAGTCACTTTTATTATAGCAGTTTTATAGATATTTAGCTCTCTGAAATTCTAAAAAATCAAGTAATTTTAAGGTGAGGTGGAATTTACCCCTGCACTGGAATTTACTTTTTCAAGTTAGC
>CAKUQA010000361.1 GCA_934675225.1 uncultured Candidatus Melainabacteria bacterium
ATCATCAAGAGTTACTCTGATTCCGGCATTACGCATTTGTTTGTAAACCTTTTCAGCAAAGTCAATATGTTTTTCGTTGCTGATTGGAACAATTGCAACTTGAGTTGGAGCAAGCCATGTTGGGAAAGCTCCTGCATAATGTTCAATCAAGATACCATGGAAACGTTCCATAGAACCGAAAATTACACGGTGAAGCATTACAGGAGTTTTCATTTGACCGTCTTTGTCTTGATATTTGATATCAAATCTTTCAGGCAAGTTGAAGTCTAATTGAATTGTTGCACACTGCCATGTTCTGCCGATTGCATCTTTAACTTTAAAGTCAATTTTTGGTCCGTAGAATGCGCCGTCACCTTCATTGATTTCGTATTTCATTCCACGTCTGTCCATAGCTTCCTTCAAGCCTGCTTCTGCTCTGTTCCAATTTTCAATTTCACCTACATAGCTTTCAGGTCTTGTTGAAAGTTCAACTTCAAATGACATATTAAAGATTTTCATTGTATCAGCAACGAAATCGATGATTTCATTGATTTCATCAACCAACTGTTCCGGAGTACAGAAAATGTGGGCATCATCTTGAGTGAAACCTTGAACACGTGTTAAACCGGATAAAGCTCCTGATTTTTCTTTTCTGTAAACGGTTCCAAGTTCAGCCATTCTTAATGGCAAAGAACGGTAAGAATGTCTGTTTGCTTGATAAATCAAGATGTGGAACGGACAGTTCATTGGTTTTAAAATGAATTGTTCATCGCTATCTTCGTCTTTTTGAATAAAGAACATGTTTTCACGATAGTGGTCGTAGTGACCTGAAATTTCCCACAATTTTGATTTTGCGATATGCGGAGTGTTTACGATTACGTAACCACGTTTTCTGTGTTCTGTTCTCCAATAGTTTTCAATTTCTTCTCTAACTACTGCTAAATTAGGGTGCCATAATACAAGTCCACCGCCTAATTCGTCTCTTGTTGAGAATAAATCAAGTTTTGCGCCTAACTTTCTATGGTCGCGTTTTTCTGCTTCTTCTATGAAATGCAAGTAGTCAGCTAAATCTTCTTTTGTCCAGAATGCTGTTGCGTAAATTCTTTGAAGCATTTTATTTTTTGCATTACCTCTCCAGTATGCACCTGCAACTTTTAGAAGTTTAAATGCGTTAGCTTTTATGTATGAAGTGTTTGGAAGGTGAGGGCCTGCACAAAGATCGTTAAATAAAACGTTACCGTCTTTGTCTTTTGTTAGGTACAAAGTTGGGTTATCGTTTCTGTGTTCTTCCAAAAGTTCTGCTTTGTAAATTTCACCTTCTGCTTTAAATTCAGCAATTTGTTTGTCTACGTCAGGAATTACAAATTTTTCGAATGAAAGATTTTGTTTAACAATATTTTTCATTTCTTCCTCAATTTTGACCAAATCCTCATGCGTAAAAGCATGACTGTCTGTTAGGTCAAAATCGTAATAAAAACCATTTTCTACAGCCGGCCCGATTGCTAACTTTGCAGACGGAAACAACTTTTGAACGGCTTGTGCCATAACGTGAGATGTTGAGTGTCTTAAGATACTCAAAGTTTGTTCATTCTTTTCCATATTTTCACTTTCTATCCTTTTATAGACAAACTTCCAATAAATGACAACGCTCATATATTCGTTTGCCCTCGGGGCGGATCCCCCATACTACAAACAATGTTATAC
>CAKUQA010000362.1 GCA_934675225.1 uncultured Candidatus Melainabacteria bacterium
ATGCTATACTTAACGATATGGAAAATGAAATTATTATTTATCAAACGCAAGATGGTCAGACAAAAATTGACGTAAAATTAGAAAATGAAACAGTATGGCTTACGCAAAATCAAATGGCTGAGTTATTTCAAACGACTAAACAAAACGTAAGTTCGCATATTAAAAATATTTTTGAAGAAGGAGAACTTTCAGAAAATTCAACTGTCAAGGATTACTTGACAGTTCAACAAGAAGGAAACAGAAAGGTTTCCAGAAATGTTTCTCATTACAACTTGGATGTAATTATTTCTGTCGGGTATAGAGTAAAATCGTTACGTGGTACACAATTCAGAATTTGGGCTACTCAAGTTTTAAAAGAGTACATGAAAAAAGGGTTTGCCTTAAATGATGATTTGCTAAAACAAGCTGGTGGTGGCGGTTATTGGAAAGAACTTTTAGAACGTATCAGAGATATTCGATCTTCTGAAAAAGTCTTTTATCGCCAGATTTTGGATATTTATGCAACAAGTACGGATTACAATCCTAACGCGGAGGAAACCAAATTATTTTTCAAAGTAGTTCAAAACAAAATGCATTTTGCAGCGCATGGGCATACCGCCGCTGAAATCGTATATTTGAGAGCGGATAGCACAAAAGATAATATGGGTTTGACTGTTTTTAAGGGAAATCATCCGAAAAAAGATGAAGTTACGGTTGCAAAGAATTATTTGGATGAAAAAGAATTGAATATTTTGAACCGAATTACATCAGCATATCTTGAATTTGCGGAATTGCAAGCAATTCGACAAATCCCAATGACAATGAAAGATTGGATAGTGAAGCTTGATGATTTTATAAAAATGACAGGAAGTGAACTTCTTAACAATCCTGGTAAAATCTTAAAACTGGAAGCTGAAAATAAAGCACTTGCAGAATATGCAAAATACAAAGAAACTATTAAAGATGAACTTTCAGAAGTTGAAAAACACTTTTTGGCATCTGTTAAACAAACGCAAAAACAGTTGGAGCAAAAAGCCCGCCCAGATAAATAACTTTTAATTAATTTCCGAATTATCAAGTCGTTCATATAAATGCGAAAGGATACTGAGCATATCTAGACAATTTTTTTCGGTAAACAAACCTGAATCTTTTAAGTCAGAGATTTCTTCATGCGAAAGGACATTTCGCCCCCCGCAAACAACACCTGTAGATAAAAATTTTTGAGCATCTTCAATATTATTCAATGTAATTTCGCTAAAGCTTTTTCCATTTGGTCGATATTTAAATTTTGATGTAACACGTAAGATCTTATCTTTACCAAATGATTGTACCATTATATCATAGTCATTATTTACTGTAACTAAAGATTTATCTTTAACTGCATTTTTATAACTTTTAGCAGCCTCAAGAAATGCATGATAATAATCACCACGTTCATAATATTCAGCTGATACTTCTCGAATTTTTGGATGTAAATTTCTCCAATGAAAATACGGATATTCGGGTACAATATTTTTTAATCCTTTCAAAAAACTTTTTGTCTTTGTTTCATTAATATCTTCATCTTTGATAATTATATTTACCAAAGAATTAACTTCTGTTCTTAATTTTGTCGGCATCGTATTAACCCAATTATTTAAATTAATTCCTGTTGTTTTGTTAATTTCTTTTGTTTTTGATTCTTCACGTTTCAGTC
>CAKUQA010000363.1 GCA_934675225.1 uncultured Candidatus Melainabacteria bacterium
GTTCTAACACTGCTTGTTCAAGTGGTAAAATTTCTGCCGCTGTATTAAATTTATATCGTGATAAAGTAAGAGCGCTAACAACTATTAGAATTAGTTTATCTTATTTAACCACCACCGAAGAAATTACTGAATTTTTAAAGATATTTGATAACGTTTATACCAAATTAATGGAGCTTGCGAATGCTTGAGTTTAGTACTGAAAATTATCATTTTATGACATTTGATCCTTATCGTCTAGATCATTTAAAAGCCGAGATGTACTTAAATACTGATCCCGACATTAGAAGATATTTAGGCGATTCAATAAAAGAATTCTTAGAATTTCCCGATCAAACATCTTTAAATGATGCGGCCTTTTTAGTATCGAGAAATGATCGAATAATTGGTTATGTGGCACTTTTTGATTACTATCGTTTTCTAGATATGCATTATGCTTTATTACGATCTGCCCGTGGCTTTGCTTTTTCTAAAACTGAAACAACTGGTTCTTCACTTATTAAAGAAACATCAAGTGCCGTCTTTAAGCGCACTCCATCTTTAGATTTTATAAAATTATATATAGATCAAAATAATATTAATAGTATGCGCGCTGCCGAAAATGCCGGCTTTAAACTTTATGGCGAAGTCGTCGATTTTAATTTAGAGTACCGTAAATATAGACCATAAAAAGGATTGTTAAACATTCCTTTTTTCGTTATAATATGAAAGAAGAAATTTTCAAAAAGCAAATATAATATCAAAGAAAAAGGTGTAAATATGAAAAAACTAATTATGATTAAATATGGAGAATTAACAACAAAACATGATAATATCAACTTCTTTATTAAAACATTAAAAGATAATATAAATGTCGCTTTAAAAGAAATTCCTCATGAAATAAATTATGATATAGGACGTATGTTTATTGAAACCGAAAACTATGATGAAGTAAAAAATACTTTATTAAATATTTTTGGTATTCATGAAATAAACATAGCCTATGAATTAGAAAATAATGACATTTTAAATATCGAAAAAAATATATTAGAATTATTAAAAAACAAAGAATTTAAAACTTTTAAAGTAGCAACTAAAAGAAGTGATAAAAATTATCCTTTAAATAGTATGGAAATATCAAAACGCCTTGGCGGGTTTGTTTTAAAAAATGTTGAAAACCTAACTGTAGATGTGAATAATCCTGAAATTACTATTAATGTGGAAATCCGTTTAAATAAAGCTTATATTTATTTTGAAAAAGAAACTGGTATTGGCGGATACCCTGTAGGTACTTTAGGTAAAGGAATTCTAATGTTAAGTGGCGGCATTGATTCACCAGTTGCAGGATTTTTAGCCATGAAAAGAGGCATAAGATTAGAAGCCATATACTTTGACGCTCCGCCACATACTAGTGAAAATGCTAAAAACAAAGTACTAGAATTAGCCGAAAAACTATCACTTTATAGTGGCTATTTAAAAGTTCACATAATTAAATTTACCGAAATAGAAGAGGCCATTTATAAAAAATGCCCTAAAGAATATATGATTACAATTATGCGCCGTCAAATGTATCGTATTGCGGAAAAAATAGCTAAAAAGAATAATGCTAAAGCTATTATCAATGGTGAATCAGTCGGCCAGGTAGCCAGTCAAACCCTAACTAGTATGGGCGCAATTAACGACG
>CAKUQA010000364.1 GCA_934675225.1 uncultured Candidatus Melainabacteria bacterium
GTAATAGAGCATATTGATAATCCTATGATGAAGAAAATTTTTGATACGTGGCAAAATGATATTTTAGAAGGAATTATAGGACTTGCAAATATATTTGATCCTGATGTTGTTGTATTGTCCGGTTCAATGGCAGAATTTGTTGATATTGAATATTTGGAAAAAGAAGCAAATTTGCAAATTGTTACGCAACCGTTTAAGGTCGTAAAGGCATCAGCCGGAAATTATTCCGGTATGATTGGTGCAGCCTTGTTAGGCTTGGGGGTAAAAGATATTGGGTAAGTCTAAAAGAAGAATTATTTATAGAGGAAAAAATCAACAACAGTTAACAAGTCTTAGCCGGGATGAGGCTATTAAAACTGTTGTTAATATGCTAAATTCTTCTACAAAAGAAGCTTATTCATTGATTACTCTTTTTGGTTTGACAGCGGAGGAGGTCCTTGAAGCAGGTGCCAGTTATGAAGCGGTTAAAGGTGTAGAAAATCTCCTTTTATGATGAATAAAATTTGTTTTTGGTTGAAAAATTCTCGCTTATTTTCTTTACCTATGACTATTTTGTCTTGGTTAGTTATATTTGTTTTTGCATTAAAAAACGGTGGGAATATTTTTAATGGTTTGGTTGCTCTGATTGGTATTTCTTGTGCCCATTTGGCAACAAATCTTTTTGATGACTATATTGACTATAAATCTTTACCTGAAAATTCTCAAAAGTGTAAATGTGCTTATATAAAACAAGGTATAGCAACACTAAACGATGTGTTAAAGGTTGTTATATTTTATTTGGTGATGGCTGCTGTTTGCGGCTTTATTCTGTTTATAAGGTGTGGCGTGCAGGTTATTTGGTTGGCATTGATAGGTGGGATTATTGCACTTGTTTATGCAAAGCTTTCTCAAAAAGGTTTAAGTGAAATTGCTGTAGGAATTGCCTTTGGACCACTACTTTTTGAAGGAGTTTATTTTGTAATGACAAAATCTTTTTCAGCAGAAGTTTTGGTTATGTCGTTTGCTGTTGTAATGTTTACTATTGGACTGATGTTTGTGCATACTTTATTGGATTTTGAAGGAGATATGTGTGCGCATAAAAAAACTCTTGTTTGTCGATTGGGTAATAAAAATTTAGCATTAAAAGGTGTTTTTGTTGTTTATGGGTTGGGGTATTTATTTACGCTTGTTCTGGCGATAATGTTGAATAATTTCTATTTGTTGTTAACTTTTATTTTAATTCCGCTTGTTTTCAGGATGTATAAGTATCTAAAAACTTTTATTTGTGGTGGTGAAGAAAAAGAATTTTATTTTCGACTTCTGCAAGCAAGAAATTTAATGGTTTATTATTCTTTACTAATTACATTATTTTTACTATTTTAATTTTTTTTTAATTGTGTTATTCTTGCTGTATAAGAAGTAAGGAGCATAAATGAATAGCACGAACCAGTTTTTAAACCCCATAACAACTAATATAAATGAAGCCGGAAATATCGAAATTGGCGGTTGTGATTTAGTAAAATTGGCAGAAGAATATGGAACTCCATTGTATGTTTTGGATGAACAAACAATAAGAAAAATTTGTCAGGATTATAAGGAGGCTTTTAAAGGGTATCCGAGAGTTAATATGATGTATGCTTCTAAAGCTCTTTGTTCAATGGCTACATCCAAGC
>CAKUQA010000365.1 GCA_934675225.1 uncultured Candidatus Melainabacteria bacterium
TAGCATGTGTGTATGTTGTTTCCATTAGACTTTTATCCTTTTGATTTTAACTTTTCTTTTATTTTGTTAAATAATTTTATTATGAGGTTAGTGGCTGAAAAACTTGTTAATAAGCATTCAGCCATTAACCGTTATTTTTTATGCTAATGCATTTCTTACAGCTTCGTTGAAGATAATTCTTCCTGCAGTTGTTTCAATTCTTTCGCCGTGTTCGTCTCTTACAACAATTTTATCGTGAAGATCAATTACACCGACTTCAAGAGCTGAAATTGCATCTTGGAAGTTGTAGAAATAGCCTTTTGGTTCCATTTCCGGATTTTTCAAGATTGTTAGGTAATACATACCCAATACCATATCCTGTGTAGGAGTGATAATTGGTTTACCTGTTGCAGGAGCCAAGATGTTGTTAGTAGCTAACATTAACATTCTAGCTTCTGTTTGAGCTTCAATTGATAATGGAACGTGAACAGCCATCTGGTCACCATCGAAGTCGGCGTTGAACGCTGTACATACCAATGGGTGAAGTTGAATAGCACGTCCTTCTACCAATTTTGGTTCAAATGCTTGAATACCAAGTCTGTGAAGTGTCGGGGCACGGTTTAATAAAACCGGATGTCCATCGATTACTTCTTCTAATATATCCCAAACGACTGCTTCAGAACGTTCAATTTTTTTCTTTGCAGATTTAATATTTTGAACGTATCCTCTTTCAATCAATTTGTTAACAACAAATGGTTTAAATAATTCAATTGCCATTTCTTTTGGCAAACCGCATTGGTTTAATTTCAATTGCGGACCTACTACGATAACTGAACGACCTGAGTAGTCAACACGTTTACCAAGTAAGTTTTGACGGAAACGACCTTGTTTACCTTCGATAATATTAGACAATGATTTTAATGCTCTGTTGTTAGGGCCAACAACTGTTCTTCCACGTCTGCCGTTATCAATCAAAGCATCAACAGCTTCTTGTAACATACGTTTTTCGTTTCTAACAATAATTTCAGGAGCACCCATTTCTAACAATCTTTGTAAACGGTTGTTTCTGTTAATAACACGTCTGTATAAATCGTTTAAGTCAGATGTTGCAAAACGTCCACCATCTAATTGAACCATTGGTCTTAAATCTGGAGGAGTTACAGGAAGTACATCCATAATCATCCAAGTCGGATCTGTTTCTGATGAAATCAATGAATCCAATAGTCTTAAACGTTTAATAAGTTTGCTTTTCTTTTGTACAGAATTTACAGTTCCTGCCAATTCTGTTCTTATTTCTTCAGCAAGACCTTTTACATCAACTTCTGCAAGAAGTTCTTTAATAGCTTCAGCACCGATACCTACTTTTAATTCAGAATCTTCATGTTCAGCCATGTAATCTTCATATTCTTCTTCTGATAATAGTTGAAGTTTTTTGAAATCACTTTCGCCAGCATCAAGAACTACATAGTTATTAAAGTAGATAACTTGTTCCAAATCTTTCAAAGTCATATCAAGAAGTAAACCTAGGTATGAAGGAATTCCTTTCAAAAACCAAATATGAGAAACAGGGGCTGCAAGTTTTATGTGACCCATTCTCTGACGTCTTACTTTTGAATCTGTAACTTCTACACCACAGCGTTCGCAAATGATGCCTTTATG
>CAKUQA010000366.1 GCA_934675225.1 uncultured Candidatus Melainabacteria bacterium
TTTATAGCAGTCATTAGAGTATTAAAAGCACTCATGTTGGAATCTTTATCAATGCTGTCGAATAAATCTTCCGCAAAATTTCTGTCAAAAGTGTCTACAATTTTTTTAGCGATTTCGTCTTCCGGTGTAGAAGGTATTTCTAATTTAGGGTAATTTAATTTTACTTCTGAGAGAGTTGACAAATTGCTTAAATCTGCATAATACGCTTTATAAACTCTGTCTAAATTCATGTCATCATTTGCGACTGCAGTATATAATTTATTTAACAAATTATAATCGTTTTTATCTTTAGCAAGTCTTTTTTCTTGAATTTTAGGAGCTTCTTCTTGTATCCATAGTGCAATACTTACAAAATAGTCTTGTAGCTTATACATTACCATATCAACAGCTTCATCCTTGTCTCCGAACGGATGTTTATCAAACCACTCCATTAAAAGATTGGTGCCTTTCCCTTTTGCTTCTTGAATTTTGCTCCGATATAGTTCATTGGCAATTTCATGGATATTTGTCTTTTTTATTTCGTCTTGCATAACTCTTATAACTTGAGTTAATTTCATTTTATCATTAATTGTGGAATTTAATTTGTTAGGTTTTATTCCATGAATAGCTCCAAACGGAATTGTTGCTCCTGAAAGCTCTGTGGGGTTATTATTGTTTATTTCGGACTTTTTTGTCGAAGTTTGTTTATGTAAATTGTATTGGTTTTCTATTAAATTGTTGTATTTTATTGGAGTAAATGTTATTTTCATGCTTTTATTATAATCCTCTGCAAAAAAGATAAAAAGCATAATAGTAATTTTTTGCGATTTTGTAAAGAAGAATTTACATGATAATTTGTTTTTTATTTTTCATTTTTATAGCAAGATAAATTTGTTCGCCTCATGCATTCATAGCTTTTTATGTTTTTTTATAGTTTTCGGGGATAATTTCTTTGTTATTTTCTTCTTTTTGTATTTGTTTATTTTGTTTAACATCTTTTTTGCGCGCAAGAAATTTTTCTTGTTCGCTTTTAGTAATTGTTAAAAACTTATTAGATGGCACTGTTAGAGTTTTCATTTCTTGCATTTCAATATCTCGCAGTTTTGCCCAATCACTAGCTTTACTGCCTGATGTTTTTATTCCATATTCTTTTAAACGTCTTAAAATACGTTCCCATTCTGCATCTGTTCCATTGTTAGAACAAACGTGGAATGAAGAAAAACTTGCTATTCCTTCTAATGCCATAAGATACACCCTAAGTCTTTTGTTATATATATCGGACAATTTTTCAAAAACTTTATTGTTTTGAGAAAGCTTGTTACATTATGTAAAAATAGAATAGATTTTGATATAATTTTCTGTATGAAATTTCATTTTGCAAGAGATGCATTTAGGTATTTGATAAAAACGTATGAGATAAAAGAAATATACATGCCATATTATCTTTGTGATGTAATGCGACATACGGCATTTTTAGAAGGTTGTAAACCTCTATTTTATCACATTGATGATAATTTCTTCCCGCAGCAAAATTTCCCAAAAGATGCTTATATTTTATACCCGAATTATTTTGGGATTTGTGATAATAATGTTGATAAACTTGTAAAAATATATTCAAAGTTAATTGTTGATAATGCTCATGCT
>CAKUQA010000367.1 GCA_934675225.1 uncultured Candidatus Melainabacteria bacterium
TCACTGACTTGTGCAAATTTTAAACTTGTTGTGCTGCTGTAACTTTGTAGCCCAAATAACATTACACCGGCAAGTAATATTGATATTGACCAATTTTTAATTCTTGTCATTAATGATTCCTTCTTTATAACTTTTCTTTTTTTATATTTATATCTTTGAGTCATTATTACTGTTTATCCAATACTGATTTTATATCATTATATGTTGAATTTAGCATTTTGTCGTCATCAGAGAGTATGATTGCTTTATCAATGTTTAGCAAAGCACTTGTTAAATTGTTTTGTGCATAATCGCATAATCCTAAAAATTTGTATACCTCTGCTGTTTGTATATTTCGTGAAAGAAGATTTAATTTTTCTCTAGCTGTATCATAATCCCCTTTATAATAAAGGATTTTTGCTTCAATTAATAAATATGCAATATTTTCTTCGATTTCCAATGCTTGCTTAATATCATTTTCTGCTTCTACAATATAATTCATATTCATATTAGCATCTGCCCGAAGTGCATAAGCAATATCGGAAGATTTGTTATAACTTATGTACTTGTTTAGTGTACTTATTGTATTTTTATAATCATTTATGCCTGAATAACATTGAGCTAACCCAAGATAACTTTGCGAATAATCAGGTTTAAGAGTTATCGCTTTTTGGTAATAATTCATAGCACTTTTGTAATCATCATTATCCCGATAAAACTGCGCTAACAAAAACATTGACCAAAAATCTCCGGTAGCATTCGATAATGTTGATATGAATTTATTTTTTTCTCCAAGATTTTTGTACTGTTGAGCTTGTTGTATATTTTTATCATTATACGTTAAATACGACTTTGCATTTGGATTAGTCACTCTAATGAGTGTATTTTTTAAATCTTTTGCATCAGAATTATTTGGTTCTATTTGAAGAATTTTGTCAACATAAATTATTGCATCACTATATTTACCATAAGTTGCATAATCTGCTGCAATATCGAAATAATCCTCAGTTATTTCATTTGCACAAACAGAAAGACAAGGAAATATTAAACACATTAAAATAAACTTCTTCATAACGGAATTATAACACAATTTCATATAAATGTATGATAAAATTAAAGGTTTTAAAATTTTTTTCCGTTATAATTAATACTATGTATAAAAGTTTTTTTGTAAACCCATTTGAGAAAAAACCTGATAAAGACCCTATGGCACCGAGTTATATAAAACCGGACGGAACTCAGGTCATAGAAAAAGAAGAAGTAACCGGAAAAACGGTTTATGAAAAATGCCCTGACGGAGCTTTGATTTTTAGAAGTTATAATAAACAAGGGAAATTGTGGCTTGATTTTGCCAGAAACTTAAACTTTGAAATCGGACATCGATATGATGAAGATGGAAATATGGTTTATAAATATGATTCTGTTTATGATGAAAACAACGTTCTGGCTATGAAAAACGAATATGACATTGAATACTATGACAATGGGAAGAAAAAACTTGAAGTCGTGACCTCTTTCCCAAATAACACAACAACTTATATGCAGTATGATGAAAATGAAAAACGTACTGAAAAGATTGTAGAACGTGGTACCGTAAAAACGTATTATGATGAAAATGACAAGCCTATAAAACGTGAAATAGA
>CAKUQA010000368.1 GCA_934675225.1 uncultured Candidatus Melainabacteria bacterium
GAATATAGGTGATAGTTCCAGAAGATATTCCCCGATTTGTGTCCTTAATGATGGTGGCATAATAGCTTTTCACGAATATTCAGCAGGCTCCTTAACAGAAATTGAAATCTTTTTTATACTTGATGCAAATAAATTACAGAACAATGACATTCTATGGGGCAAAAACGGATTTTATTACTCTACAAGTACTACAGAAACCTCAAATATTGCTGGAAAATATAGAACACACTTACTTGACACCTGCAAACAAGGAATAAAAAATCAACAAAATCATTCTAGTACCTCAGACTTTATTGATTATGAAAGCAGATACTGTATAAATCTTATTAGGTATGATGGTTGGGAAATCAGAAATGATTATCCTTGGTAATTTCAAAAACTATAAGCTCAATAAGATAAAGAAATTAAGAAATAGTCATTGTGAGCGAATGCGACAGCTGATTAATTATTTAATATTGGCAGGGTAGATACCACCGCCATACAGACTAGGTTATTTACCCTCTCTAACTCTCCCTAATTGAGGGAGAGAACATAATTGATAGACTCTGAATCAAGTTCAGAGTGACGACTATCGTCATTCTGAGCAAAACGAAAAGTCTCCTAAATATTTTCCTATCCATGCGATGTTTCGGCTCTGCCTCAACATGACCCCACTCTCTTGCAGTTGTAACTCGTTACACTCAAACAACTGCTTTCTCTCCCTCAAGGGGCGAGAACTTGAAAACATATATACCACGATAGTGGAATGAACAATTAAATTGTTAGTGAAAAAAACAAAAACAGACCTAATTTTATAGGTCTGTTTTTAATCCTTTTTGTTTAAACTTTTAAATATGACTGATTAAAAAGTTCCAGCAGGCTTCTTTTGAGCAGTAGCTCCAGGAATTGATTGCCAATTTGCAGCCATAATTTTTTTGAATGATTTTAAAGCAGTATCTTCAAGTTCACCAAGTTCTTCAGCTTCCATAATCAATTCTCTCAATGGAAGAAGTGCTCTTTGGTCTCTAAGTACACCTAATGCAGCTGCAGCACCAGCTCTAACCAATTCATTTTCACTGCGGTTTTTCATAACATCAATCAATGCAGGAACTGCTTTTGTATCATTCAATTTACCTAATGAAGTTACAGCGTAAATTCTTACGTTAACCCATTCGTCATACAACATATTAATAACTTTATCAACAGCTTTTTTATTACCGATTTCACCCAATGCACGAGTTGCATCGCATCTTACATTAACTTTTTCGTGATCCAATGATGCAATCAATGCATCTGTTGCAACATCACCAATTTCAATTAATGCATCTGTTGCTGTAATACAAACTTGAGGATTTTCATCATTCAATGCTTCAACAAGAGGTTCAACAACAATTTCACCACCCAAACGACCTAATGCACGAGCTGCACGAACTCTAACATCAACGTTTCTGTCCTCACGTAAAGATTCAATCAAGTGAGTTGTTGCTTTAGAGTCACCCAATTCACCTAATGCACGAGCTGCATACAATCTAACAGAGCCGTTTTTATCATGTTTCAAAACATCAATTAATGGTTCAACTGCTTTAGAATCGCCCATTTCGCCAAGAACACGAGCTGCATTATATCTAACTTTTTCAGAAT
>CAKUQA010000369.1 GCA_934675225.1 uncultured Candidatus Melainabacteria bacterium
CTTTGTATGGTGCATACTCATTAGCTAAAGAATCCACATCGTTATATAAAGTACCATTTTTTCTTATATAATCATTATTATAAATCCCTGTTGGATTTGAGGCCATATTCCATAATTCTACAGCGTCATTTTGGTTTAATGGATATCCTAATGCGTTGACACCCAAATTTAACGTTTTCTTACTAAATAAACCCTCTACACTATTAATATTATGATCTAAATAATTTCTAATTCTTGCATTTTTATCTATTGAATAATCATTATAAGTTATACCTCCTTCGAATTTTAATGTTGGGTTAATATCTACGACAGTATCTGTACTATTTTCACCATTTTGGTAATTATCGCTGACAACTCCATCGTGTTTAGAACGATAATGTGCTTTAACTTTTGTACCATCATCTTTTGTATATGCATGAACATAAATAACGTCTAAATTATTGGTCAAATCATTTTGTCTTGGAATCCCTAAATTCTCCATTTGATAATCAATAGCTTTTTCATTTGAGACAAATTCTTTACTTGTCATATTTCCAATATCTTCTGCTGTGTAAAGTCTATTGTTATTTGTAATTGCGTTAATAAAATTTCTCAAATTCGCCATTTATATTTCTCCTTATTTCTACACAAAATTTTAATACTAATCAATATATGTTGAATAATATATATTATAACCTTATTTTTAGTATTTGTCAACAGTGTTGATTTATAAATTGCATTGTGATAATATTTTAATGGAGAATATTATGGATAAACACACTCAATTAATTAAATTTGGCACTGTTATTAAACAAAGACGCATTGCGTTAAATTTAAGCTTGAGAGAATTAGAAAAACAATCTTGTGTCAGTGCAGCTTTAATCACTAAACTTGAAAATGGGAAAATGGCTAACTTTCCAAAAGCTATTACTATTAAGCAACTCAGTAATGCTTTAAAATTTAATAATGAATTATTCATTTTAGCAGATATTTTATTTGAAACAAAAGAACAAAATATAAATGATAAATCCTTTGAAGATGAATTACGAGAGCTTCTTGCAACAAAAACAACACTAAATTCTGATAATATTACACAAGTAATTTATTTCATATCAGGGCTCGAAAAATTGCAAAAAATTCAAAACTTATGAATTCTTCCGACTAAAATGTCAAACTTGCGATACGTTTTCTCAAAATCCCTGATACATTATACTCATACTACTAGTTTTTAATTCAATATTACAAGTGGACATATTATGGACACAGCCTACTAAAGACATCTTAAATAAGATGTCTTTTTTACTATAAATATTATTTTATAAAATCTCTAAAACGCATTAAAAAAGAGCCTTTCGGCTCTTGATTTTAAATGGTGGAGGTTAGGAGATTGTCTTGTTCGGTGGCGTTTAACGGGTCTACGTGTTTTGCTAATGTACGAATCGTACAACCGCAAAAGCACTCCGCCCTCAGCCACCTCACGCTCGAACTCCAATTTGGAGCTTCTCATCTCTCTACACAAAAAAATAGAGGTAAAGAAAAATCTTACCTCTATTTTTGGAGGTTAGGAGATTCGAACTCCTGACCCCCTGCGTGCAAAGCAGGTGCTCTACCAGCTGAGCTAAACCCCCACATTGGGT
>CAKUQA010000370.1 GCA_934675225.1 uncultured Candidatus Melainabacteria bacterium
GTTCACAAGAACTTATTAAAGACAAGGTTTTAAAGTGTTTTAATACAATTAAATATTGCTTTATAGTAGAACATACGGAATTAAGAATAGGGTCTTTGAATAACTTTCCAGGGATGCATACAGCACCATTTTGGAAAACTTTAAAGTCAGAAAAGATATGTGAAATTTCCCAAAATTCTAATGCAACAGCCATAACTTACTTAGGTTTTTGTAATGGTAGGCATATAAAAATATTTAAAGGTATTACAACTGGTAAAATTGCGGATTGTCCTAAAGGGAATAGCAAATTTCAGTGGGATACAATATTTATACCTGATGGTTCAAGTAAAACATTCGCAGAACTAGGTAAAAATAAAATCAAGTACTCAATGCGAGAAAAAGCTATTAGAAAATTTATGGAATATTATGAAAGAAATGAAAGAAATAATAGAATTAAAGAAGAAAATTGAAAACAGAAATATTATACTTTTTGTAGGTGCTGGAGTATCAAAAAATGTTGGATTACCAGATTTTTCTGAATTAATTGCCGTAATGGCTAAGAATGTTGGAATTGATGCAGATTTATTTAATATGTATGGCAGTTTTTGGTCATTAGCTGAATACTATTATTTGCAAAAGAGTGGACATCTTACATTATTTAAAAATAGATTAAAGAAAATGTGGAATAATAAAGATATTAAAAAAAATATTAGAGAATCTAAAATATATGACCACATTATCAATTTAAATTTTAGTACTATCTATACAACAAATTATGATGAATGTCTTGAAATAGCATATGACCTTAGAAAAAGACGTTATGCTAAAATCTCAAATTTAGAAGATATTGCTAAATTAAAAAATCCCAAAACTAAAATAATAAAATATCATGGTGATATAAATTCAACAAAAGATGATTGGGTTTTAACTGAAACTAGTTACTTTGAGAGAATGGATTTTGAGCATCCTCTTGATATTATGTTTCGTTCTGATTGCTTAGGAACTTCTGTTCTTTTTATTGGATATAGTATTAATGATATGAATATAAGATATTTATTGTATAAATTAACCAAACAATGGCGTAAAGATAATGCTCAAGATACAAAACCAAAATCATATATATTTTTAACAACACCCAATATAGTACAAGAAGAAATTTTGAAAAGTTGGGGAATCATTCCAATAACAGCACCAATGGAAGAATCACCTGGAGTTGCTCTTGAAAAATTCTTAAAATCACTACTTTGACCCCATACAGCCCCTCTCATTGTGTGATGAGGTTTCGTGGTTGCGGATATAAATTTTCCAAATATGAGATTTTTCTCGACTTAAAAAACCCCGCCTAAATAATTTAGAATGAAAGCATTCTTTGGCGAATGATGAAATGTTTTAGTGGTGTGAGGTATAAAGTTACCGAGAATTTATTTTAATAAAAAAGTCCTGATATATTTGTGTGTTAGTGCCAGTTCGTCTTTATTTAGTTTCTCCAGCATATTTTCAATATCAGCTTTTAAATCTTCTGTATCTTGTAAATAATAAAATTCAAATAAATCTTTTGGTTCAACTCCTAATGATGTTGCAAGTCTTTCTATTAAATCTGCAGACGGGAAATTTTTACCGCTCTCAATACAAC
>CAKUQA010000371.1 GCA_934675225.1 uncultured Candidatus Melainabacteria bacterium
ACTATCCTCTACTCCTAAGTCATGCAGATATTCCTTTGCTTCTTCTGGAGAAAGTTCTGCCAATTCTTCTTCAATTCTTGCTGAGATTATCACCATTTCAGCACCGTGAGAAGTTGCATATTCGCCAACTTTTTTTGTATAATCATTTCCATCTTTTAAATCAAATTCAGAAACATTTGCCGCATAAATAACCGGTTTAGTAGACATTAAATTCAAACTCTTAGCGACAGGAATTTCGTCCTCGTTAAAATGATCATTAACATTGATAAATGAAGCGCCTTCCAAAAGTTTTTGCATTTTTTCAAGAACACTTAGCAAAAGCACAGCATCTTTATCACCGGATTTTGCAACTTTTGAAACCTTTGCAATTTGTTTTTCTACAGAAGCCATATCTGCAAGCGCCAATTCTGTATTTATAATTTCTATATCATCCAACGGATCAACTTTACCAGATACATGAATAGTATTCGGGTCATCAAAACATCTTACAACTTGAATTATCGCATCAACTTCTCTGATATTATGCAAAAACTGATTGCCCAAACCTTCACCTTTGCTTGCTCCTTTTACAAGACCAGCAATATCAACAAACTCAATTGCTGTTGGAATAATTACATCTGTTTTACATAACTCAGCTAACTTTTGTAATCTTTCATCAGGAACATTTACGACACCAACATTAGGTTCTATAGTACAAAACGGGTAATTAGCACTTTGCGCATTTTTTGCACTTGTCAAAGCATTAAATAAAGTTGATTTTCCAACATTTGGCAATCCTACAATTCCGGTTCTAAGCATATTTATATTTCCTTTTTCTTAACTTCACTCTAAGACAATTTTAACATAAATATGAAAAACAAAAATTTTTAGCAATTATTTGCGTTTGCCAAATTTCAAAATATTTTTCAAATATGCATCCCCATAAGCAGACATCCAATCAGTATTTCCAATATTATTTTTATATACGCCAAACCCAAACGCATCTTGACCAAATTTATTAGGTTTTTTAGAGCCGTTTACATCAAAATAAATATTTCCACAATTATTTCTTATACCGTGCCACATACTAGGAGAACCATCTTCATTGTACCTAATATCCCCGTTTTCATCAAGCAGAACTCCACTCATTTCTGTATCTTCACAGTGAGCTTCACTTATACTAAAAAATACAATTCCTCCATCAGGTAATTTAATAGCCGGACCATTAAAATTTTTACCATATCCGTTTTTATAATCTGAAAATTCTAATTTATAAGGCAAATCCGCACAACTAGGTTCACTACTATTATTCAAACATAATTGACCACCGGATATATATTTAGAAAAAGCTTTTGCTAACGTGGTTGGAGCATTATTTGCATAAAGATACAATGAAGAATTATCCCCAGGAGTATCAAAATCAGCCTGAGCTAATTGCAAAGCCTGAGCAAGCAAAGAATAATCTTTTTTAGCTTTAGCAACAATTTCTTGTTCTTGATAATTTTGAAATAACACAGGCAAAGTCAATGCAGCTACCACTCCAAAAATTCCTAAAGTAATCAAAACTTCCGCCAGCGTAAAGCCTTTTTTCATTAGCCCTACATGATTTTTTATCAGCATTTTATC
>CAKUQA010000372.1 GCA_934675225.1 uncultured Candidatus Melainabacteria bacterium
CCTCAATATCAAACTCATCAAAAAGTTTTTCAGATAACTCAAATCCTGTCATGCCTTCTTTTTTTATTAAAATTTTAGTTATATCGTCTCCTCCAAATTCAATGTTATTTGTTGAAGATTTTATATTTTTAATTGTTTCTATTAATAAATCAAGCTTCTTCCTGCCTTTTGCTGAGTTTAAAAAGTTGATATTTGCTTCAATTGATGCTAATAGAGGGTAAGATGGAGACGTTGTATTTATCATTGAAAGTGCTTTTTGTGCATCCAAATCACAGTTTACATGTAACAAAGCTGTTGGGTTTAGACCTCCTGCTGTTTTATGTAAAGATTGAATTGTAAAATCTGCAATATTGACTGCACTTTGCGGTAATTTTTCTGAAAAAGGATAAAGTGCGCCATGGGCTTCATCCACAATCAAATAAACATTATTTTTTTTACATATTTCTTTAAGCTGTTTTATATCAGAGACAATTCCTTCATAACTTGGTGATGTTACAATTATAGCTTTCACGCCTTTAATATCAATTAATTCAGGTGTTGTTTTATCCGGAATTCCCCATTCTTTATTTATAGGTAAATCATAAAAAATAGGAATACATCCTGCCAATTTTACTGCATTTATATGGCATGGATGAGAATTTTTCCAAAGTAATACTTTGTCTCTCGTTTTTGTACAAGTTAAAACAGCCGCAATTACACCGCTTGTAGAGCCGTTTGTTAAAAAATAGGTATGATTAGTCTTATAAATTTTTGTCGCACGGTCTTGGGCAAGTGAGAGGGCTGTTTGAGGATCTTGAGCATCGGTTTCTGAAATATCATACTTATAAAAATTTCTTAATTTATTAAATATGAAAAATTTTTGCCCATGGGAAGGAGTTGTAAATAAATACTTCCTATTTTGTTTTCTCAATAATTTTATAAGGCTCATAAAATATCCTAATCCAGTGGAATGTTATTTATTCTTAATTTCAATACTTCTTTTTGTACAGAATTGAATTAATGTCATTTTATCAAGACTATTCTTAAATTCAAATCTTCCTGAAACAGTATATCCGCCATTTTCATTTTTTTCAATTCTGATAGGGCTGAATTGGCATTCTACGGATTGTTTTTCTGAAAGTGGCAATACAATTGAATATTCAGCTTCAATGTTAATATTTTCATTTGTTCTAAATTTCATACCACCTGCAGAGATATCAAGTGTTGTAATTTTTTTATTACCATCACTATTTTTTAAATCTAAATCATACATAAATTTAATACGAGTATATTGACGTCTTTGTAAAAATCTATGTTTAGCAGGTGTTGCAACTTTAATTCTATTTCCTTCAATTGTTTCAGGAAAAGAGTCAAAATAAAGCGTACCATGGTTGGTTTGTGTATAAAATTCACAATAGTTGTGACGCAACATTCCTTTTGGCTCATACTCTAATTCTACAGTAAAATATCTAGGTTCAACATCAACAATAGTGCCTTTATTGGCAAATTTAAAATCTGATGGTACAACTGTTATTTTTTTATTTTTTTCTATTAATTCTCTCATAATAATCCTCTCTTAGTGCGATTATACAATATATTTTCTTATTTGTCGATATGTTAAGCA
>CAKUQA010000373.1 GCA_934675225.1 uncultured Candidatus Melainabacteria bacterium
ATTTCTGATTGTTATACGTTTCATATATGAGCGAAGTGCTTCTCTAATCAATTCACTTCTACTCCTTTGTTCATTATTTGCAACCCCATCAATCTTATGCAAAAAATCATCAGGCATAGTTACTAAAATTTTAGCCATATTAAAAAATACTCCGTTTATATTTCACACTTACAATCGCATAGTAACATATTGTTAATGTTTTTTCAAGTGCAATAGCCCAATTGAGTAATGTACTTTTACAAAATAATTTTTATACTAGAATGAAATCGAAAGGAGATTTATTATGGAAGATAACAATTACAGACATGAAGAATTCGACAATTGTTTTTTATGCAAACATCCGGCACTAAAAGCTGTTCTTATAGGTTTGCTGGTATTTTTAGGAGCTTTTGCAGCATTTTATGTTGTTGCAGATTGGCATTTTAAAAGAATGTTAGATCCTATGAACCAAATGCGAAAAATGGATAGAGCTATGATGCGTCAAGAAAGACAAATGGACAAATTTGCAAGAAAAGAATTTCAAAAAGCAGATAGAATGATGCCAAATACAGCACCTTTCATCCATGTAGACAGAACTGATGATACATACAAAATCGTTATCGACCTAAGACCATTCGATAATGATGAAAAAAATATCGAAGTCAGAACAAATGGCAACACTGTAACAATTAATGCTGCCGGAGAAAAGAATTCTCGTCACGGACAAGCGATTACAAGATATAGCCAAACATTTGCATTCGGAGAACGAATTAATGCACAAGATATAACAAAAGTTCGTCAAGGAAATGAATATATAATTACTATTCCGTTCGACAATTAAACAAAAAAACTTATAACCCCCAAAGTAAAGGTACAGCCAAAAGTTTGAAACAAATCAAAATTTGGCTGTGCTTTTCGTATTAAAACTTTTTTGTTACAATTTATATATGAAACCAAAAATTTTAATTGTAGACGATTCAAACAGATGGGTTTTGCACCATAAATATATTATTGAACAAATTTTTAATAACAATGTAGAAATTGATACTGCAAACTCTGCTAAAGAAGGAGTTGAAAAACTTACTGCATCTATTGATTGCCCATACAATTTTATTTTTACGGATATGCAAATGGAACCGGATTTTTTACCATTTTATGCAGGAGAATGGTTCATTAAACAAATTAAATTTTTCAACGAATATAAAAACACTAAAATTATAGTAGCTGAAATAGAAGGTATAGGAGATAAATTCCCTTTATCAAAAGAAAAATTAAGTCCAGTGCTAGCATGTATTAAAGTAAAAAATGCAAAGGAAGGCATTGAAAAATGTGTTGAGATGACTGAATATGGAGGCATAGGTCATACGGCTGTAATACATTCAAAAAATGATGAAGTAATTTTTGAATTTAGCCAAAAGGTTAAAACAGGAAGATTACTTGTGAATACTCCATCAAGTCATGGAGCTATAGGAGGAATATATACTACAAATACACCATCATTAACACTAGGTTGTGGATCTATGGGAAATAATTCAACTACAGACAATATATCGTCTATCAATTTAATAAATAAAAAGAAAATTACAAAAAGAATTTCACCTATGCAATGGTTTAAGA
>CAKUQA010000374.1 GCA_934675225.1 uncultured Candidatus Melainabacteria bacterium
GATTTACAGTATGGATGTCCAGGATTTTTGGGAATGGAATATGAAAAAGAAGTAAGACCACAATTCTTTTATTGCAGAACAGGAATAAGTGTTGCAAGTATTTTGTATAATGGAGATTTGTTTGTCTGTCCTAATGTTCCTAGATTACCAAGGTTTATTCAAGGAAATATAAAAAGAGATAATTTTAAAGATGTTTGGGAAAATAAATACAAAGAGTTTAGGAACAAAGATCGAACCAAATGCGATGAATGTCAAAATTGTAAAGAGTGGGCATGTTGCTTAGGTGGAGCATTCCATACATGGGATTTTGAAAATAATTGCCAAAATAAATGTACATATAAAATGATTAATAAATTAAGGGGATAGAATTATGAAGAAGTTTTTTAATAAGTTAGCAAAGACATTTATCGGAATAGGAACTAGTGTTGTATTATTTTGCAAAAAAATGTATGCATTGGCACCAGATACAATAACTCCATTATATGGCCCGGTTATGCCAACAGATCGACAAGAACCGACTTTCTGGGAAAATGCTGGAGAATTGTTGAAAAAAATGTTAATTAGTCCAATAACTATATTAGTAATAGTACTTATAGGAGTAATAGTTTACTTAGTGAAAGGTGAAAACGATAAGCGAACTAAAATATTAATAGTGTTTGTGATAATATTAATATTTGGCGTAATAATACTGCCATTGTATTTATTAAGCTGGGCAGGATAAATATGATGATTAATAATAAAAAGGGGAAGTTTATTATATAATCGAAAAGATTTAAGAATTTCTGTGCAGAAATTCTTAAATCTTTTTATATAGCTCTAAATATGCCAACCAAAATTAAAATAAAACTAGAAAAAATAGAAAGAGCATATTCAGAAACATTAACATATTTAGCAATACTATTAGCAACTAAATTACCACAATTAAGAAAAGCAAGTTGAAAAGAAGCCACAAAAAAAGGTAAAACAATATCATTAATACCAATAATACCAGAACCAATACCAACACAAGCAGAGTCAATAGAAAGGGCTAAGCCAAGAAAAATAGCTTCTTTGGCATCAATATTATTAGAATGGTCTATATCATAATCAATAAGAGGTTTATTTATAGTTTTGTAGATATTATAAACTCCTAATATAATCAAAAAAGAAGAGCCAAGTATGGTAGAAAAAGTAGGAGAAAATAAAGTAGAAATATAATGTCCTAAAAATATAGAACCACAAGTAATACAAAATGATATAGCAAAAAGGATAATATTGCTTATAGCAGTAATTTTAATTTTCTTTAATCCGTAAGTGATTCCAATGCCCAAAGAATCTATGCTAACAGAAAGAGCTAACAAAATACAATTAAATATCATATCAACCTCCAATCTAAGACAATAGTCTAACAAAACCTATAAAAATTAAAATTATGCCTGAAAGGTTTGAAAGAAACTTAGAGGAAATTGTAAATCTTTTAGCAATGTTAGTAGCAACGAGATTTCCACAATTAACGAAGAAAGTGTGGAAAACAGCCATCAAAAGTGGCAAAATTAAACCAGCAATACCAATCATGCCAGAGCCGAGAC
>CAKUQA010000375.1 GCA_934675225.1 uncultured Candidatus Melainabacteria bacterium
TTGCTACCTTTTTCATTTTTCTATCTCCACATTAAATTTCAAATTTTCATCCAAATGCACATAAAAATCTTCTATATGTTCTGAATTTTCAATAATATTTATAAACTCGTTCTTTGCCTTTGAGAGTTCAAAATTATCAAGATAATGTTTATATAATTCTTCTCCAACAATTTTTCGTTTTTCAGGATTATGCAATAATTCTATTATTCCATCTTCCATCTCAAAAACCTCTGCAAACTTATATTTATAATCTTTTGGAAAATATTCCTGAAAAGAATACAACGCATTTTGGGTATTTATTTTTACAACGCTTACTCCTTTATGCTTCATCATTTCAACATGAGCAAATGCTGAAGCCATAGGAAAACTATCTACAAACACATCGCAACTTTGGAAAAGTTTAGAATATTCAGACGTAAAATTCAATATTTTCAACCTATCTTTTTCTTGACTATTTTCAAAAATTTTTTCAAATACCTGTTTTTCTTCATCGCTAAATTTTGTGATAACTACATGCTGCAAATTAGGTTCTTTGTCTAATAATCTCTTTATCATTTCAAAATAAGGGGAAGTTCCGTTTTTAAAGAACTTGAACGAAGCAGCTCCGGATAAAGTGAAATAATTTCCTTCTTTTATTCCCAAATTTTTTCTGATTAAAGATTTTTCTTCTTCCGAAATATCTACAATATTTTCTTTTTTATCATCCATTAAGTTAAAATAAATATTTTTATCAAAACCTCTGTACTCTTTGTTCACATAAAAAGTAGAATCCGAAGTATTACCTATGCCATCAGCAAAACTCATTCCCAAACAAGGACAATGGGAACCATGATTACAATAAATTATTTTGATATCAGTATACTTATGCAACAAATAAAGCACTCCGGCATCAAAACAATCATCCATGTGCATATAAACAAACAAAACTTTTGGAGAGTATTGATTAATTTTGTCAAACAGTTCTAACAGGTCTTTTTTCTCAGCACAGTCTAAACCTTCAACTTTAGAATATTTTTCTAACAACGGCATCTTATTTCTTGCCCAATCGTAAGCAATTGTTTTTTGTGATAAAAACGTACAAACGTCATATTGTTCAGACAACATTTCTGCTAACTTGATTACCAAACCTGTATGTCCGCCCATATCAGAAAACAATGTAGCTAAAATACCTATTCTGTTATTATTTATAGGATTTTTAGTGAATTCATGGTTTTTGAAAACTTTTTCTGATATTTTGGATATTTGTTTATCAAATTTTCGACAATCGAAACGCTTATTCTTTTCAAATTTCCTATCCAAAAGCTTAAAAGGATTGGCATTATACGTCAATTTGATACCAAATATACGAAAAATCAATCTATTTTTATCTTTTTCAAACTTAAAAATAGGCATTATATTCCTCTCAAAAACTCTACAGCTTTATCAATTACAAAATCTTGTGTTTTTTCATCCAACGCATAGTACAAAGGTAATCTTACCAATGTATCTGAAACAGTATTTGTAACACTCATATCTCCCAAATATCTGCCATATTTTAATCCTGCCGGAGAAGAATGTAATGGGATAT
>CAKUQA010000376.1 GCA_934675225.1 uncultured Candidatus Melainabacteria bacterium
ATTGTCTGGGGCTTATTTGGTTCATTTATGTTAACAGGTTATTTATGCTATGCAAAAAGTTTTAAAATTGCAGATGCATATAACTTTAAAACAATATCAGAATCTTGTATTGATATATTAATAGCTGTATTATTTATGATTCCACAAGTATTGATTGCTAATGCAATTTTAATAGTTCCTGTTTCTTATGTAATATGGGTATTTTTCGGGTTGCCACATCCAACAGCAATTTTTTATTGGTGTATGATTTTAGTATTTAACTTGGCTATGTGCGGTCATTACCTTGCTCAATTAGATTATGAAGCTATTGGCTCAAAGGAAAATTCTGATAAAATCATATAATGGTTCAAATTTCACAAACAAAAAAACAAGAGGCTTAAAATTTAAACCTCTTGTTTTTTATTTTACCATATATTAATAATCCATTACCCAACCATTTTCTATAATTCTTGCAGCACACCCTGAACCATACGTAGATTTTCCCTCGCTTGAACTAATATTATAAAAAACATACAATAGCGCCATTTGTTCGCTTATCTGAATTTATATCAATATATAACCAACTAACCTCTTATTCCAACATTTCTCGTAATTTTTTCAACTTATCTCTTATTTCGGCAGCTCTTTCAAAATCTAAAATTTTTGCCGCCTTATGCATATCTTTTTCTAATTTATCTATAAGTTTAGGTAAATCTTTTTTATCTATCCCCATATCAACCATTTCTTCTGCAACAATATCCTCCAAATCCCTATAACTTGCAACCAAAGATAACAAATTATTTTCAATCGTTTTTTTAATTGTTTGAGGAATAATTCCATACTTTTTATTATAATCCATTTGGATTTTTCTACGTCTTTCTGTTTCTGTAATAGCTTTTTCCATAGAATCAGTCATTCTATCTGCATACATTATAACTTCTCCGCATGCATTACGCGCTGCACGGCCTATAGTTTGAATTAAACTTGTTTCAGAACGCAGAAAACCTTCCTTATCCGCATCCATTATAGCAACCAAAGAAACTTCCGGAATATCCAAACCTTCTCTCAATAAATTTACACCTATAAGGACATCAAATTCTCCCAAACGCAAATCTCTTAAAATTTCTACACGTTCAAGAGACTGTATTTCACTATGCAAATAACGGACTTTAATTCCTTCTTGCATAAAGAAATCCGTTAAATCCTCTGCCATACGCTTTGTTAAAGTCGTAATTAAAACCCGTTCATTTTTTTCTGTTCGTTTTTGAATTTCAATTTTCAAATCATTAATTTGAGATTCAATCGGGCGAACAGATATTTTAGGGTCAACAAGCCCTGTAGGGCGAATAATTTGTTCAACTAATTGAGAAGAAGTTTCTCTTTCAAATTCTGCAGGAGTTGCTGATATATATATTTTTTGGTGAACTTTATTAAAAAATTCTTCACTCTTTAATGGTCTGTTATCTCTTGCACAAGGCAATCTAAACCCATAATCAATCAACGTGTTTTTTCTGGAAGCATCCCCATGATACATTCCTTTTAATTGAGGTAAAGTAACGTGTGATTCATCAATTACCGTCAAAAAAT
>CAKUQA010000377.1 GCA_934675225.1 uncultured Candidatus Melainabacteria bacterium
GTTGCAACTTTTGGCTATGGTGATGGAAAATGTGGCCCAATTATTGCTTTCCGTAGAAAATTATCTCAAGAAGGAGCAACTGCCAAAGCTGTAACATACTTTGATGAATGTTTAGAAAAATTAATAAAAAAAATGTGTGAATATATAAAACCGCTAGGCCCTACTAATTTTCAATTTAGGAAAATAGATGAATGCTATAAATTGTTGGAAATTAATCCGAGAATTTCTAGTTCAACATCTTTGAGAAAAGCTTTCGGTTATAATGAAGCAGAAATGTGTATTGATTATTTTCTAAATAATTCAAAAACTGTTATTGAAAAAACAAATATAAAAAAAGGTGCAGCACAAAGATATATAGAGGATTATATTACTTATGATAGCGATAATATCTGATATTCATGGAAATCTTGAAGCACTTCTAACGGTTGCTAAGGAAATAAAAAAAAGGAATATCAATAAAATAATCTGCTTGGGTGATATTTGCGGGTATTATCCTAATGTTAATGAATGCATTGAGATAGTAAAAGACTTAACAGATAAAGTTGTAATAGGTAATCATGATTACTATATTATAAATAATGAGCAGTGCCCTCGCTCAAATTCGGCGAATAGATGCTTGGATTATCAAAGAAGTGTTTTGAAAGAAGAAAATATTTCTTGGTTAAAAAGTTTTCCAACCAATGCGGTTTATTATGGAATAAATTGTGTTCATGGTAGTTGGAATAATAATATTGATGAATACATAACAAGTGAAGAATATTTTTACAATAAAGAACCTATTGGTAAGTATATGGCTTCCGGACATTCTCATAAACCATTTATTTATAAAACGAAAGATTTTTCTTATTGTAATGTTGGTTCTGTCGGTCAACCTCGAGATGGTGATTACAGAGCATCATTTGCAATTTTTAATGACGGAGAATTTGAGATAATTCGTCTTGATTACGATTATAAAAAGACGCAAGAAGAAATGAAAAAAGTCGGTTTTGATGAATATTTTTATAAAAATTTGGAATTTGGACTTTCTATTGGAGCAAAACAAGGTGGTAAAAGTGTTTAATTTGTTAAAAAGATTAGTTAATAAGCAAGATATAAAAAAATATGACATAATTTATTCAATTGGCAGAGATTGTTCTTGTGCTATGTATTTGCAAAAACAAGGTTTGAGAATTTCCTCAGGTCCGTTTGATTGGTTAACTAATGTTAATGATATAAAAGATAGATTAAATTTTATATTAAATGATTTTAATGATTTCTTGAATTTAGAAGATTTGAAGTTTTTGCCAAAAGATCCAAATGTTTTTAATGATGAAGCATGTGATTACTATGAAAATTTGCGCAACGGTTTTTATTACTACCATGATTTTCATAAAAATCTTTCATTAAATGACGCTTTTCCTCAAGTTAAAGAAAAATATAATAGAAGAATAGAACGTTTTATACGTAATTTGAAAACTAAAAAGAAAGTTCTATTGGTTTGGTTCTCACATATTCCAACTGCGGATGAAGCTATTATCCCTTTGTGCGAACAGATTTGTCAAAAGTATGGTAAACAAATTGAT
>CAKUQA010000378.1 GCA_934675225.1 uncultured Candidatus Melainabacteria bacterium
AATTAAAAAATTTTTATAACCAACTTAAAAAAGAGGATTAATTTATGTTAAATCATTATCAACATAACGAAAGACCTGAAAGCCAAGAACCTGCAATTAAATTGCTTGAAAAACTGGGTTGGATTTATATATCTCCAACCGAAGCTGAAAAACAACGAGGCAGTTTATACAATGTTATCTTAAAAGATGACTTAATGAACTTTTTAAAAAGTCAAAGATATGACTACAAAGGAGAAAAATTCCAATTTTCTTCAAGCAATATCGCTCGTGCGATTTCTGATATTGATGTTCCGCTTCAATCAGGTCTAATGAAAACATCGAAAGAAATTTATGATCTTTTAACTTATGGAAAAAGTTACGAAGAAGATTTGTATGATGGTGGCAAGTCTTCATTTGATTTGAAATTTATAGATTGGAAACATCCTGAAAATAATATTTTAAGAGTTACAGAAGAGTTTTCTGTTCAAAAATTAGATCGTTCCAAAAGACGTCCGGACATTGTTTTAACTGTTAATGGAATTCCGCTAGTTGTAATAGAATGCAAAAAATCAGCCGTAAGTATTGATGAAGGCATTAAACAAAATATTAAAAACTGGAAAACAGACGAAATTCCTCATTTATTTAAATTTGCCCAACTTGTAATTGCAATGAACCCTCATAGTTTTAAATATGGAACCTGCGGTACAAAGTTTGAATATTTTGTTCCTTGGAAAGAAAAAAATACCGGTTGGATGAATGAACAACTAGATAAATATATTCAAGATAGGGTACCCAAAGAACAAGATAAAAGTATTATTGCACTATTGACACCAGAAAGATTATTTGAGATAATACAATACTTTACGCTTTATGATAACAATGTAAAAAAAGTTGCCCGCTATCAACAATTTTTTGGAATTCAAAAAGCCATTGAACGTGTTACTTTAAACGATAATAAAGGTACGCGTAATGGTGTAATTTGGCATACTCAAGGTAGTGGTAAATCTTTAACTATGGTAATGTTGGTTAAAAAGATTATTGCGATATCTCAAGAAGAGGATTCTGAGATTAAAAATCCTAGATTTGTACTTGTTAATGACAGAATAAATTTGGATAAACAGTTAAGAGATAATTTTTCAAACACACAAATGAGTCCGGCAAGAGCAACAACAGGAAAAGGTTTAATAGAGTTATTAAAAAATGAAGGCGAAACACTTATAACAACCGTTATTCATAAATTTGAAAAAGCAGCAAAACAAAAAACGAAGCTGAATGATAAAAATATTTTTATCTTGATTGATGAATGTCATAGAACTCAAAGTGGTAATTTCCATAATTTTATGACAGATGTTTTACCAGATGCAGTTAAGATTGGTTTTACCGGAACTCCTTTATTAAAATCAGAGAAACAAAATACATATAAACGTATCGGACCATTAATTGATAGTTATCCAATAAATAAGGCAGAAGAAGATAAAGTTATTGTTCCGCTTGTTTATGAAGGACGTAAAATTCCACAAAAAACTACCAGTGATGCAATTGACCAATATTTAGAACAAAGTTTAATTGGTCTAACAG
>CAKUQA010000379.1 GCA_934675225.1 uncultured Candidatus Melainabacteria bacterium
TCTATGGTAACGAACTAAAATATCTTGTAAAGTTTCATCTAACGCATGTCCCATGTGTAAAACCCCCGTAACGTTTGGAGGAGGAATTACAATAGAATAAGGTGGCTTTTGACTTTTTGCATCAGCCTTAAAATATTCGCCATCTTCCCAAAATTTATAAATACTTTCTTCAGTATCTTTTGCATCGTAAACTGTAGGTAAATCTTCAATTTTTGTTGCTGTCATATATTACATCCTTCTTATTTTTGCGTATAGTCATAAACTAGCACAAACAAAAAGAAATATCTACTTAATATTTTGGAGCATTTGCTTAGTTGATTTTCCACCTTTTTCAACAACACTTACCTGTGGAGATGGTGCAAGCCAAGGAGATTTGTCAATATCCCCAACAACAGAAAATGCAAATATATCATACCCCCATTTATTAGGTTTACTTTTTCCGTTAACATCAATAGCAAAAATATTCATACCAGCCCAACCACTCATCAATAAAATTGTTCCATCAGACAAAACATAAGCTTTTCTTGCTTTGGCAATTTCCTGTTTTCTCCACCAATGTGTTCCCGAAGTATTAATATTTACATCTTTATCAGAAGCATCATCATTTTTCTCTTTATAAATAGTGTCAGTTCCGTTATATTCCGGAATACAACCTTGCTCCAAAGCTTTGTTTTCGCAAATTTTAATTATTTTTACAGTCTTTTCAAATTCCGACATAAATTTTGTGCACTCAGAATTTGCGCCATAAATATAAGTATCAGAATGTTCCCATTGTTTACAATTTCCTTCTTCTGTATATTCCAAACACGCCAAAACACCACGTGACTCTGGCCAAATATAACATTCTAAAGGAGCTCCGTTATTAACTTCGACTTGCTTTATTGCTTGAGATACGAGAGAAAAAGCTTTTTTAAAACGATTTTTAATAACAACTTCTTGATATTTATTTATTAAAGCAGGCAAAGTCAAAGCAGCAACTACTCCTATAACTCCAAGAGTAATTAAGACCTCTGCCAAAGTAAAAGCCTTTTGGTGTACACAAACTTTTGTATTTTTTAATAAGTTTACCATTTCTATTCTCCCGTTCTAATATTAGCACAAATTGTTCTTAATTTAGCACTAAACTAATTAAAATGCAAGAGAATTTTGAACAATCTAAAAAAATATTTAAAAACAAATTAGGAATACTTATAAAAAAGCATAGATTAGAACAAAACAAATCTATCAGCCTGATTTCTGCCGAAATAGGGATGACAAAATCAATGTGGGCAGACTTAGAAAAAGGTATTAAAGACCCACAAATGAGTACTTTTCTTAGAATTTGTGAAGCATTAAACCTTAAACCACAAATAGTTTTAAACGAATTAATCGAATTATTAGGCAATAATTTTTCTATGATAGAATAAGTTGTATGAAAAAACTATTTCTTTTAATTTGTTTAATTTTTTTACTATCACATCAACAAGCAAACTCTGCCAGCATTAGCGATTATATAGACAAACCATACGCCGGAATGGCTTATTCTGTAGCATTAAAACAAGATATACCATTCCTTTT
>CAKUQA010000380.1 GCA_934675225.1 uncultured Candidatus Melainabacteria bacterium
TCTTTAAACAAGATTTAACAGGGTTTTAAATGAACAAATTACATTTACTCCATGATGCAGAAAAATTATATTGTGTTGAAAATTTATCCCCAAAAATGATTGCCGAAAAATTAAATATTTCACGCAGAACTATTTTTAATTGGAAAAAGAAATACAAATGGGATAATCATATCGTCAAAATAAAAGATTTTTCTAAACAATTTGCTGGTGATATTTATAATATTGGGGCAAAACTTCTTGCAAAATTAAATGACGATATTGATAATAATCAACAAACGCCACAGTCAGAATTGTATTCACTAATGAATATCTTGAAAAATCTGCCGCAGGTGAAATTAAATACAGATTCTCCCAAAATTAAATTGGAAAAACAAAATCAAATACCTATCGATATTGTAAAAATAGTTGAAAGAGATATTTTAGGAATGGAATAATCCTATACTTGCTTGATGTACAAAATATGCGAAAAATTGTATAATTGACTCAATGGAAGAAAAAGATTTAAGTATTTTCAAACGATTTTGGATTTATCAAAGCGAAAGATTTCCTGTATTTTCCTACGGGTTGATGGTTTTGACATTTGCATTTTCCGCCATGTCATATTCCAAAATTTTAAGAGGGGACTTTAATTTTTCCATTCTTACCTTATTAATTGGAGCTATGACATCTTTCGGATATTTCTTTTTGCTAAGAATTTTTGATGAATTTAAAGATGCCGATGATGATGCAAAATATCGCCCATATAGAGCCGTACCGAGAGGGTTGGTTAGTTTTAAGGAATTAAAAGGACTTGCTACAATTATAATCGGACTTCAATGTATTCTAAACGCTGTATTTATCCCCAAAATGTTATGGATATGGGGTTTAGTCATAATTTATATGTTTGTTATGGCAAAAGAATTTTTTGTACGTGATTGGCTTCGTAAACATCCAATTTCGTATTTAGTTTCACACATGATGATTATGCCCGTAATCGATTTTTACACAACAGGCTTGGATTGGAACAATAACAGTACCAATATCCCGAACGGTTTAATAATTTTCCTTATTGTTACATTCCTAAACGGTGTTGTAATTGAAATCGGTAGAAAAATCAGAGCAAAGAATGCAGAAGAAATTGGCGTTGAAACTTATTCTTACCTTTGGGGAGAAAAGGGAGCGACAATTACTTGGCTTTGCGTGTTATTTACAACATTCATTTTTGCTAATGTTGCTTGTTTTTACGCAGGTTTCGGTAAAATGACATTCATATTTTTAGTATTTTTCTTAATTTTCTGTGCAATACCAGCGTTAAAGTTCTTAAAAACAAGAGAACAAAAAATTGCAGCAAAAATCGAAACAATGGCAGGAATCTGGACATTAGGGATGTATTTATCGTTAGGCGGTTTGCCAATGATATGGCATTTTATAGGTGGATAAATGGACGAAAAAATAGTTGGCGGGAAAGCTTATAATCTTGATATTTTAACCAAAAACGGAATCCACGTTCCAAAATGGTTTGTTGTAACTTCAACTGAAGAGAGCTTTGAAGTTCGTGAGGACAAATTATATGCAGT
>CAKUQA010000381.1 GCA_934675225.1 uncultured Candidatus Melainabacteria bacterium
ACTAGAAGGCGACAAAGATTCAAAAGTTGTTTTTGATAAAGTCGTTATGATTGTAAATGGTAAAAAATCTAAAGTAGGTCAACCATACGTTGCTGGCGCATCTGCTGAAGGTACTATCGTTAAACATGATAGAGCTAAAAAAATCATCGTTTACAAACAAAGACCTAAAAAAGGTTACAGAAAAAAACAAGGACACCGACAAGGCTTTACAAGAGTTATGATTTCTAAAATCAGAACTTCTGCTCAAAAGAAAGCTGCTGAAACAACTGAAGAAGCATAAGTTATAAAAAACTTATATATTCCAAAGAGGATTTAACCTCAAAAACAAAGTGATACAACTAACACGTATAACTATTTAATATTAGAAATTTTTATACGGAGTATAAGGAGAATAAAAAATGGCACATAAGAAAGGTATGGGTTCTACCCGTAACGGTCGTGACTCCGAAGCTAAGCGTTTAGGCGTAAAAAAATTCGGTGGAGAAATCGTTAAAGCTGGTAACATTATCGTTCGTCAAAGAGGAACAAAAGTTCACCCTGGTAACAATGTAGGTATCGGTTCTGATGATACATTGTACGCTATGATTGATGGACAAGTTAAATTTGAACCACACAGACGTGACAGAAAACAAGTTAGTGTTTACGCTGTGTAGAAATTAAATAATTAAAAACCAAAAGAGTTCCATAAAATATGGAACTCTTTTTTTGTAAACTTTTCTTAATATTTTAATTTTATTATTAAAGTTTTTTATCACTTATTCCGATATTAAATAAGTAATCAGAAAAACAATGGAGAATTTATATATGTTGAAAAAGATTAAAACACCTTCGTGTAATGTATGCGACAGTGTGGAATTTATATTAAGAGGAGCGAGAAAGCGCCGCAATATGGCGTTAGCAGCAGCAAAAAGAATTAATGCTGATGCTGGGATACAAGCAAGACTTCAAATAGTCAAATAGTGCTTATTATTTAGTAAGAATTGAGAGTTTAATTTAAAAAGACCGACAATGTCGGTCTTTATTTTTACTATTATTTATTCGGACTCAGTTTTTCTTTACCGGATAGAATATTATTTAAAGTATATCCACCTGTCGGGGACCAAGTAGAAGAAGCGACTTTATCTTTAAATATGTAAATTTCAAATACATCTTGTCCAAATCTGTTGGGTAAAGTAGTACCATTCACATCAAAAATCAGAACAGCACAAAAGTATTGGTTTACCGGAACAGAAGTCGGCTGACCATTTTCATCATAATATGTATCATTTCGGTGAGATTCACACCCAGGAAGCATAGAACTAACTGTTACAAAAGCTCCATCATTTAGTATTATTTTATAAGCTCTGGAATTCCAATCTCGTGAACTACCAGTCTCGTCATACATAGTTGTGGCAAATTTAATATCGTAATAGTAATTAGGACATTCAGCTTTTGACTTACAAACTTTTGCTCCACTAAAATATTTTGCAAAACTTTCTGTAACTTTGGCATATCCATCAGCTGCATTAAATAAAACACTATTGTCTCCAATAGAA
>CAKUQA010000382.1 GCA_934675225.1 uncultured Candidatus Melainabacteria bacterium
AATTACCGATAAAAAAGTTAAGGAAAGTCATAAAAAATTTTTCAAAGAATATAAATATAAACAATACAAAAATCAAGAAAAAGCTAAACAATTATATGAATATTATTCAAGCATTTTTTATAATAATGATTGTTTAAACTTTGATTTAGTCCTGGATATTGCAAATGAAATAATAAAAGATGATTATGTATGTAAATGTATAGAAGCAAAATTTCCATACATATTGATAGATGAATATCAAGACTCTTCTATTGCTATGCATACTTTATTTAAAACATTGATTGATAAAACAAATATTATTTTCTATATAGTAGGAGATCCTGATCAAGCTATATATGGTTTTACAGCATCATCACCTGAATATTATAAAGAATTATATGAATCAGAAATATTTCAAAAGATAGAGTTCCATAAAAATTATAGAACACAAAATAATATTTTTACCGTAGTAAAAAATTTTTTAAATAATACTCAACAAATAGCAGCTGTTAATACAAGTACGAGTTGCTATTATAAAAAATGTAGTAATTTAAAAGAGCAAATAGAATATATAATATCTAATATTCTTCCTAAATTAGAGAATAAAGGAATTAAAAGAAGCGATATCTGTATTTTGTATAGAGATTTTCATAGTGAAAATCCAATAATTGAAATATTAAATGAAAATAATGTAAAATTTGTTGGCAATAATAAAATATATGTAGATAAAGATTATAATGATTCAGATTTGGTAATCTTTATAGAAGATATTGTTCTATGGTTATTAGGAAAAAATAAGTGTGATAAAGAATTAACTTTTAAACAATTATTTGTCGATTATATAAGAATTTTTCATAAAAAGAAAATTCTGTCTTATGATGATAAAAAAGAATATAAAATTAATTTATATAAAATTTTGACGACTTATTCTTTTAATGATAATACAAAACTTTTAGATTTTATAAAATACATTAATACTCAATTAAATATCAAAAAATTACTAGAAAATAATAATCCAGAAGAAATAGAGGTTTTAAAAAGTGTAATAAACAAAACCGTAGAATATTCAATTATACAATTTAGTGAATTTGTTGAATCTGAAGAGGCTATTCGTTTATTATCGGCTCACAGTTCAAAAGGATTAGAATATAAAGTTGTTATAATTCCAGATTTAGAAGATGGTAGATATCCTAGTTGGTGGATAAGTTCTGACAATAAAGATGAACTGGATGAAGAAAGACGACTTTTATTTGTTGCAACAACTAGAGCAAAAGATTATTTATTCATATTATACAGTGGTTTTTATATTTCTAATTCTCGTAAATGGGAAAAGGGGCCATCAAGATTTTTTAATGAAATAAAAACATTATTTTCTGATTGTGACAATTGTAATTTAACATACAGAACAAGATGTAATTATCTATGAGATGGAGATGAATACACTAATGCTTTATAAAATCTTTGTATTAATTTTAATTTTGAGAGAATTCAAAAAGAAATCGCAACACTAACGACCAAAATTTAGTAGAATAACTAAAGAAAGGAGTTAGTAAAG
>CAKUQA010000383.1 GCA_934675225.1 uncultured Candidatus Melainabacteria bacterium
AGTCTACCCTTGCCTGGAAGCGGTTTAATAAATGTTCTATTGTTAAGCTCTTGTTCAATATCAAAATTAGGTTTTGGTTTTTGAGGTTGCTGCTGAACAATAGGCTGCTGTGCTTGCGGTCTGACAGTATTTGTTGTTATGTAATTTTTAATTAAATTTGTTGTCATGTTAGTTTACCGTATACTTGTCTGCCTTATTGATTACGTTGTCAGCAGTAACTTTAGATGGTTTGTGAGCGCTGGATAATGTATTTATTACACCAAGAACTGATGATAGGACAGAAGCTCCAATTAAAATTTTGCCGGCATGTTTATTAATGCCTTGTCCTTCGCCTTTATACAATTCTTTTGCACTTTTTACAAAATTTCGACCAAATGATTTTGTACTTTCTAAAAATTCTTTACCCTTCCAAAACTTGAAAGTCATAACTTTAAAGAAGTTTTCCCATGGCTTTTGGAATGCAAATGCAACACCTGTTGCAGCCCAAAGATATGATGACATTGTTTTTGCTAAATTTTCTTTTATAATAATTTCTTTAATTCTGGGTTTTAGTTCTTGATCAGAATCGTTTAAATTGTCACCCATGCCAAGTTTTTTTGCAATTCTGTCATATCTGTAATTTCTTTTTTGTCCTTTGGCTTCATCGCCATATAATAAATCCCAACGAGGAAATTCCACACTTTCAAATACTTTATGGTGTTCAATGCTTATGATATCTGTATCGTTTACATCTTCTGGTAATTCATAAATTACTTTAGCATAAGGTCTTTCAGTATCAATTCCGGTAAATGCTTGGACTGGTTTACTTATAAATGATTTTGAAATATTTTTTGCTAAACCATAAAATAATACACCCAAAGCCATTTTGTTGCCTAAAGCGGAAGCTTTAGTACTTGCAAAATTAGAAAAATGTTTGTTCGCAAAATTGAAAACTCCCATAAGCATGGCGCTACCAACAAGGTATGGAACAGTTCCCATTGTTAAAAATTCATAAAAATTAGCGTTTTTGCTTCCTTTTAAACCTTTTGCCGGATAAACAGTAAATGCATTAGTTAACTTATCAATTCCAATGTGTGTTCTGGTTGCAAGATTGTCTTTTAAAAGAGTGTCATGATTGTACTGGAGAGCCTTTGGCTTTTTTTCATCGCCATTTGCAGAAAAGTTTATTTTATTTTCTACGTTATTAACCGGTAAAATCATTTTTACTCCATACACACATTAATGCCGTTATTGAAACGGTTGTAAATTAAATTTTTTGTTATTTTTTTAACCCCAATTTTACAAATTTTAACATAGTTTTAAGATATTCATACTAGCTAAAAATACTAAAGAATATCGCTGTTGCAATTCCTGCTATAATACAATAATAGCCGAATATTGCAAGTGAAAACTTTGAAATAAATTTCATAAAATATTTAATACATAAATAGCCTGTTATTCCTGATACGATTGTACCTACAAGAATTGCAGTCCAATTATAACCGATTGCTTCATGTATATCTATTTTTACAAGCGGATAAAC
>CAKUQA010000384.1 GCA_934675225.1 uncultured Candidatus Melainabacteria bacterium
TGTTTTTAAAGGGAGACATATCGTCTAGCCATCTTGTATCCAATTTTCCGGCTTCAAAATACCCTCTAATAGTTGCAGAACCAAATAGGGCTATATCAGTTCCTAATTCTTCTTTCATACAATCACACATAAAGTTTGCATGTCCGCTCGGATCTATAGAAGCATTTTTAGGAGGTGGAGGAGCAGAATTAATCACACCAACAACTTTTGGTTTTCCAAGAATTTGTTCAAATAAATGTCTTATAACAGGGCTGCGTTTAAAACTTCTTGTGCTGGTAACATTGTTTTGAACTTTGGTCATAACGCCATTGTTATCCCACTCGACATTTAATACTCCAAAATAGTTTCCATCACGGCCTGCCTGAGTGATAACAACAGGTTCTCCTGATTTAGAATTAAATAAATTTACATTAGGTTTTACATCTTTTACCAAATTATGAGAATGTCCACCTAAGATTATATCAATACCATCTGTTTTTTGAGCAATTTTCTGATCATAACCAAACCCAACATGAGAAAGTAAAATAATTTTATTTACACCCTGCTTTTTAAGTTTATCAACCTCTGTTTGAATATCTTTTACAGTTCCGTCAATATTATCAACTTTTAGTTCATCAAAAATTTTTCCATATTTCAAGCGAGAAAACAAATCTACAGGTGCAGCACCAATAATTCCATACTTATTACCACCAACTTCTTGAATATAAGATTTTTCTATTTTCCCGCTCAAAGGATTTTCAGGTTTAATATTTACGTTACAAGCAAGCATCTTATAGCCCATTTGTGGAATAAGTTCTGCAATATGTTCCGGCATATCACATTCATGATTACCGACAGCAGAAGCCATAATTCCCATTACATTTTGAGCTTCAACCATAACTTTATTTGCAGGAACAGGTTCCCCGAGTTGAATATCACCTGATGACAATTTTAGTTTATCTGTAGGTACAGAAGGAGTAAAACTATCAAATATATTTGATGCAGAAATAGTTCTCTCCATATTAATTGATTTACCATGAAAATCATTAATGTAAAAAATACTTGTCCGTTTATTAGGTTCTGTTTTTCCGTCTGGCGATTGGTTATTTTTAACCGCCTGAGCCGAAAAATTCAATTGTGACCTAAATACGGGTGTTATCATCAATTTAAATTCCCCATAGCATTAAAATACCCTAAAAATAATTTTTGCTAGGAATTAATAAAAGGTTTACAAAAGTTATAAATAGAATAATTAAAGTTATCACTTCTCTTGAATAAAATACTCAACAGGTAAATTAAAAAATCGTGAAAACTTTAATGCATTAACAAGAGAAATATTATGTTTTCCACTTTCCACATTAGAAATATATACAGAACTAACATTCAAACTCTCTGCCAATTTTTCCTGAGAAATTTTTCGGCGCAAGCGTTCAATTTTTATATTAAAACCAAATGTTTTTAACAACTCTTTTTCATCCATAGTTTAAATTTATAACCTTGACTTTATTTTATCTATAATGTATAAGAT
>CAKUQA010000385.1 GCA_934675225.1 uncultured Candidatus Melainabacteria bacterium
GCTTCCGGCTATCCAAGAGTGATTTCTGGTGAAGCGGTTTATGGAGATATCTGTGATCAGATTGAAGGAAAAGAAAATGGATCATATGTTTTGCTTTCTAAATTTGAAGATGATGTTATTTTTGAATATCACATTACCATTATGGATGACGAATTTAATCTTGGAGTGTTGACAATGCGTACTCCGGAAGGTGTATTTGAAACAGATTTTGATAAATAATAGAAATAGATATGAAAATGTAAATTTTTAAATGCATTTTCGTAGTTACAGGCGGAAAAATTCCGCCTGTTTTATTGTTTGTTTTTTGGAGGACAAGAAGTTCTGTAAAATGATAGCACTTAATCTTCACGTAAATGTACTGCAGTAGCCGCTTTACGACGTCTGGCGTCGTCCATCGCAGCATAATGCTTTTTAGTTGTATTTACGTCTCTATGCCCCAATACGTCAGCCACAAGATAAATATCACCCGTTTCCTGGTATAAGGTGGTACCATAGGTGCTTCGGAGCTTATGAGGCGTAATTTTTTTTGTAGTTGTAATAGCTTTTGCATATTTTTTGACAAGGTTTTCAACAGCCTGAATACCGATTCTTTTTCTTTGAGTAGAATAGAAGAGAGCGTGTTCGTGTCCGGATATAGGAATGATATTTTCACGAACTTCAAGGTATTTTTTTAAAGCTTTTTCTACTTCATGACCAAAATATACAACCATTTCATTTCCACCTTTTCGGGTGACTTTGATTCCATTATTTTTAAAATCTACATCTTCTACATCAAGTCCTACACATTCAGACACACGAATTCCTGTACCAAGCAGGAGAGTAACGATTGCCAAATCACGTTCTTTTGTCTTTTCGTAATAAACACGTTTCTGACCGGTAAGTTCATCACCACAATGTTCAATGTAATCAAGCAACATAGCAACTTCATCGGCATCAAGACGTATAATACTTTTTTCGTGGGTTTTCGGAACATCCACAAGAACGGTTGGATTGGTTTGGATGAATTCATGTTTGTAGTAATATGCATAAAAACTTCTCAAAGCAGATATTTTTCTTTTGAGCCCACGTTCACCGTTTGTCTCTGTTTTATCCCCATTTTTGTAAACCTTTAGATATTCCTGATATTCCTCTATATCAACAGCCTTAAGCTGATCCAGAACGTCTACGGTGAAATCTTTCATAGAACAGTCTTTAAAAGCAGGATTTTCATCCAGTAAAAACTGAAAAAAAATACGGATATCATATGCATAGGAAATTCGCGTTTTGGTGGTAGTAAGCGGGTCCATAGCACGAAAATAATCTTTACAGAAATCTGGAAGGGTTTTTAAAACAGCACGAAGCTTCAGAATATTTGAGATGTCAGTTTGTTCATGGTAGGTAACTTTTTTGTTATCATTATAATCTGTGTAATTATCCATTAGAAAACTCCTTTAATCTTTAATAATTAAATTAAGTATTTCAGCTGTGGCTTATTATAAATTGTATAGTGTTATACATCCCTGAGT